>NZ_POYH01000027.1:0-78235 GCF_002899995.1 Acinetobacter sp. AKBS16
TTTGGCGGTGGTGGCGGAGGCTATGGCGGCGGCGGTGGACGTTTTGGTGGTGGAGGTGCTTCAGGCTCATGGTAACAACATCAGAAACAACCCAAATTATTACTCAGCCAAAAATTGAGGAATCTGTAGAGCCCAGTTTAAAACGTTGGTTTAAGCATTTTTGTTATTTACCAGCAAGTAGCAGATATTTCTCCAAACAAGACAAACAAGTTATTGCTGAGGCTGTACAGCAAGCAGAGCATGGACATGTTGGCGAAATACAGGTTGTCATAGAAGGCCATATCCCATGTTCACAAGCGTATAGACAAAATACACGTTTACGAGCCCAGCAATTATTTGCAGAACTGGGTGTTTGGGATACAGAGCTCAATAGTGGTGTATTGCTCTATTTAAATTTGTGTGAACGCACAGTGGAAATTATCTTTGATCGTGGGATTAGGAATGCAACTACTGAACAAATATGGCAGCACATATGTAAGTCGATTGTAGAGCAGCTTCAACAAAAGCAATACCAGAAAGCTGTAGTTACAGGAGTTCAGCAAATTGGAGAAGTGATGTCACGCTTTTACGATGAAAACATGCCAGATCAATTAAATGAATTAGGTAACGCACCTATCATTATTAATTAAATGATTAACTCAAAAACTTAACTGTTTTTAGAATTTTTGCTCAAAAGGTGACTGACAAAAAATGTCACCTATTTGATTATTTTTATAGAGATTTTTATCACATTCGATATTAAAAAAATGAAATAGGCAATAAATTAATTTTTATTGGTGATTCAGTCTAAATAAATTTCTAGTGACAATTTTTGTCAGTTAATTACAGCTTAAGCTACTAAAATAAGACTCAATAAATTATAAGTTTATGTTTTTTAACAATAATAAAAGTTGGCATGATTGCTGCAATAAATTTGATAGCTGAAAAGCTTATATAAAAACATACATACAATCTTTGGGGAAAAGGCTATGAATGCACAAAAAGGTTTTACATTAATCGAACTTATGATTGTGGTTGCCATTATCGGTATTTTGGCGGCAATTGCGATTCCTGCGTATCAAAACTATATTGCTAAGTCACAAGCATCTGAGGCATTTACTCTAGCAGATGGATTGAAAACAACAATTCAAACTAATTTACAAAATGGAAAATGTGAATCAGATATTACTACAGAAAATACTGTAGCTGGAAAGTATGGTACAGCCGTTGTAAGTGGTGCAACCTCACCATGTGCAATTACTTATACCTTTGCAAAAGATGGTGTATCCAGTAAATTAAGCGAAAAGAAAATCGTGATCAATGTTCAAGAAAATGGCGTATTAACTAAAGGGGCTGATACCGATGTGGATGAGGAGTTATTACCGAAATCTTTCACAGCTTCTTAATTTCTAATATTAGATAAAAAGAGAGGTTCTAACCTCTCTTTTTTATTAAAGAAAATAAATATGTTAAAAAAAACTATTCTATTTATTCTAATAGTAATTTATCTTGTCGCAGCCTTATTGGGATATCAAATTGGCTGGTCTTTCGTTCAATATGATGAACTTCGTTTATTGCAGTTTCCTTTAGCGTTATGTGCTTTATTAATATTAATCTTCGCAAAAAAATTAGAATATTCAATCAATACTCAAATTATTTTTTTTATTATTGGAGTACTCATATTAACTCAGCAAATAAATTGGGAAATTTTTGAGTTTCAAGAGCTTTGGTCTGCGATAGCATTACTTTTTATATTTTCTGCCTTAACATATGAGTTAAGGAATATAAAAAATATAGAGCATGGTATTGCACTAATTGTAGTTACAGCGATTATTCCATGTTTATTTATTTTGATTTCTATTTTTAATTTTATTATCCATCAACAATGGTTTGATTGGCAGTTTAACTCTGGCACGATTCGGATTTATGATAGTGTTATTGTTCCTTTATTTTTCTTCCTGATTTATCTGAAAAATAAGAAATATCCTTATATCTCTTATTTTTACCCTATAGCAATTTTCTTTTTTGCTTTAGCATGGTTTTTTGATGGGGCTAGGTCTGCTTTACTTGCGGTAATGACAGGATTGCTAGTTCTCTTTATATATTCTAAAGAGAATCGAAAGCTTATTTTACAAAGCTGTATTTATATTTTTTTAGCTTTTTTTGTTTATAAAATCACTATTTTTTTAGCTGAAAAAAATACAATGACTGTAATACGAGCGGGAACATCGCTACGCGCAGAAATGTGGAAGTTTGTATTTGAACAATGGAAACAGCACCCATTTACTGGGGTTGGTGGTGGATATTTGTCTAAAATACAGTATGCGTATGGACATCATATACATAATCTATATTTAAGACTTATTTTTGAATGGGGCATTATAGGTCTCATATTCAGTATATGGATGTTGACCCAGTTAATCGGTTTATTTAAAGATAAAACTGTTTCATTAATTTTGAAAGTTGGTGTGATCGCCGTTTTAGTTGATGCAATGTTCTCAGGTAGTATGGTGTACCCAGCGTCACAAATTGCCTGTGTATTATTTATAGCTTTTACTTTTTCTCATAGAGAGTTAACTTCCTGTTCCCAATATTCTTTTAGGTCGACAAAAATACTGATTGCTTTATGGGGAGCTTTATTTTTATACATCACAATAATGTATTTAGGGCAAGATTTAACTTGCTGGAATTGCGGAAGCTATGGGGGACGAATGGCTCCAAACTTTTGGTTGTATGGTGGTGCAGAGCACTTAGTACCAACTTCAAAAGTTCCTTAACTTTTGAAGTAAACTTTATCAAGTCCTTTTCATATAGACTTCATACATTTTTTCTTTAGGGTTCCATGTATAATTTCACCCATTTCTAATAGTCTCAAACCTATCACTATGCAAGTATTCTTTCTGTTCCTCGCAGCAATTTTGTTGGGTTTTGCGTGGTTATCACCATTTCACTATAACCCTTGGGTAATGTTTTCTAGTGAAATGAGTACTTTTGCGGCAGGTTTAAGTGTCTTAGCTGCACTTTTTTATCAAAATATTAAAATTCCGCGTGCACAATTATTCCTATTGCCATTTATTCTAATTCCAGTGGTGCAGTGGGCTTTTGGTCTAGTTTTTGATTTAAGTACGGCTTTATTAAGTACATTTTACTTATTAGGTTTTTGGTTTATGGTCTTGGCTGGCTACAACCTATCTTTAGATCAAAAAAAGAGAGATCAAATTTTTACAGGCTTTAGTCTATTACTGATTATTGTATCAATTGCGACCAGTTTTATTGCGATATGCCAATGGTTAAATATTGAGTCTCATTTTGTGCATATGTTGCATTTAATTGGTAACCGTCCTTACGGTAACTTTGGTCAACCTAACAATATGGCAACCTTTCTGGTTATGGGGCTATTAGGATGTCTATTTTTATATGAAAAGAATAAAGCAACAGTTTGGTTACTTTTCCCTTCAGCACTCATTATTTTGTTTACAATCGCTTTAAGCCAATCAAGAACGTCTTGGGTCGTTTTTCTATTTTTACTTATCTATTGGATAGTTAAACTATTTGGAAAACAAAAAAGATTTGGTTTTATTCAAGGGTTCTTGTGGTGCGCTGGTTTTTTTGTAATAGCTGGCGTGATTCTGCCATTTGTTACTAGTTTAATTGAAGCATGGTCAAGCACTGATGTAACCCAAGCAAGTAGTTTAGTTGAAAGAGCAAGCTCTGGATATTTACGTTTTAATATCTGGACCCAAATGCTACTTGCTGTACAGCAGCATCCTTGGTTAGGGTATGGTTGGAACCAAACCAGTGTGGCGCAAATGTCAGCCTATGCTCTTTTTCCAACAACTGAGTGGACGACCAGTGCCCATAATATTTTATTAGATCTCATCATCTGGAACGGTATTCCAATAGGTATAGCCATTATTGCTTACTTTACGTGTTGGTTCCTTTGGCTAAACCAGCAGGCTAAAGAAACTATCTCAATTATTGCAATTATGATGGTGTGTACCGTACTCATTCATGCCATGTTAGAGTTTCCTCAACGCTACGCTTACTTCTTACTTACTTGTGGTTTCTTATTAGGCATAATTCAGGCACAGACACCTGTACTCAAAGGTATTGTACTCAACAAGCAGGTTCTTCGTTTAATTTGGGGAATAAGTTTAATACTTCTGCTAGCAATTTGGCGTGACTATAATGTCTATGTCACAAATAGTAATTTGTTGTTTAAGAATAAACAGCCAAATGCTGAGGTTTTGGGAAGTAATCAGATTTTTGTTTTAACGCAGTTTGAGCAGCGTCTAAAATGGATTGAGATGAAGCCTGAAACTACTTTATCTGATGCTGATTTAGCAGTGTGGGGTAATTTTGTGAAGAATAAAGCGACGCCTTATAACTTGCGTAAATATGCCCAGCTACTTGCCTATAATGGAAAAGTAGAACAGGCCGAGCAACAAATATTTATTTTGCAGCATCTTTACCGACAGCAAATAACTTTGGCAGAGTTGTTAAAAGATAAATAAAAAAAATCCCCTTGAGTACAAGGGGATTTTTTATGAGGAATTACATTTGGCTTTGGATATAATTTTCGATACCAACACTGCCAATAAGATCAATTTGAGTATCTAACCAATCCCAATATTCTTCCTCTTTTTCTAAGATTTCTTGTACCAAATCACGCGTTACATAGTCTTGTTCTGTTTCGGCTAAAGCGACCGCTTTCTGAATTGCTTCAATATTTTCTTTTACTTTACGGATGTCACATTGCAGAACTTCTTCTGTATGTTGACCGATATACAATTTACCTAAGTGTTGAAGATTAGGGAGACCTTCTAAAAATAAGATACGCTCAATAATTTTGTCAGCATGCTTCATTTGGCGAATTGATTCTTTATATTCGGCAGAACCGAGTTGTTCAATTCCCCAATCATTAAACATACGAGAGTGTAAAAAGTATTGATTAATTGCAGTTAAATGATGATACAGCACTTGATTGAGCTGATTAATCACATCACGATTGCCTTTCATTGTAGCTACTCCAAAACAATTTCTGCCTTAATTCAATTAAGGCAATCTATAAATTCATTTTAGTGAACAATCATGGATATGGCGAGTAATTTATGGAACAGCAAATGAAAATCGCAATCAAAAACAACACAATATTGGTAAATGTGGATTTCCTTCCAAAAAAAACCGCTTCAATGAGGAACATTTAACGTTCCGCAAAAAGCGGTGGAGGAGTCAATAAATTTTTGTTAAATATTAATTTTTATTATGCAGCTACAGAAATGCGAGCAGCAATTTCTGCTAATTCTTCACTAATAATAGCACGTGCTTCTGGTGCACAGCGTCCACAGCAAGTACCAAGATCAAGCAAATCGCGAATTTCACGATAGCTTTCAGCGCCATTTTCAATAGCGTCTTTAATATCCTGATCGGTAATGCCGCGACACAAGCAAACGTACATGGGAGTGATCCCCAAATATAAATGCGATAATTGATATTATTGATAATTATTATCGTTTGTCAATGAAATTCATTTAAAATCTCATTTATCGTTATTGGGATTTTGGATAAAAAAATACCACCTAAGCGGAAATCTGAGAGTTACTCAGCTTTTTAAGCTGGGGTGGTATCTAATTTTAGAGCTAAATAATTTCTAGTTAATATTTTATCTTACTGATTAATAATAACAATTCCATCCATTTCAACTAAAGCCCCTTTAGGCAGGCTTGCTACACCAAGTGCAGCACGAGCTGGGTATGGTTGAGCAAAATATTCGCCCATAATTTGGTTAACGAGTTGGAAATTAGATAAATCAGTAAGAAAAATATTGAGCTTTGCAATATCTGCAAGTGTGCCGCCTGCAGCTTCACATACTGCTTTAAGGTTATCAAAAACACGGCGGATTTGAGCTTCAATACCGTCTACAAGTTCCATACTGTAAGGATCTAAACCAATTTGCCCTGATAAATATAGTGTGTTACCTACTAAAATGGCTTGAGAATATGTGCCGATGGCAGCAGGGGCATTTTCAGTATGAATGACTTGACGGGACATTTGGTTCTCCTTGATTAAATCTTTTTTCATCATAATCGATGATACGTTTTGACAAAAGTATCATCGATTTAATTGATTAGGTACTTCTAGAAGTTAGATTTTAGTAAAGCAGAACAAATTTTAGCTGACTTTGGAAATTTCCATTTGTGGAGCAGGGGCGTCTAGACGCTCAATACGTGGGAAGCCATAGTGCATTCGTAAATCACGAATGACTTTTGCAATATGTTTACGGTTGTTTACTACGATATTGACGAAAGTACGCTGTTCGTTGGAATGTACCATTTCTACCCCAGCATTATTTTTACGACATTGATAGATGAGGTCTGATACCTGTTCATCATTCATTGCCATATAAATCGCAAGGTAAGCAGTAAAACGTACATCATCTACGTCATCTGCTTTCCATTGAAGCGGCATAATGTTTTCTGGGTGTAAATGTTGTTCATGAAGCAAATTATGACAACGAATACGGTGCACAATTAAACCACGTCGTGTTAAATGGCCTTGAATTGGATCGCCTAAAATAGGATTACAACAGTGGGCATATTTAACATCAATGCCTTCAGTTCCTTGAATTAGTCGATCTGAATTTTCTGCTCGAGGATGCTTGTCATTTGCAAACAAATGGTTAGCTACAAGTTGAGGAAGTAAATCTCCAACAGCAATTTGCTCAAATAATGCATCTTTATTATCAATATGACGCCATTGTAAAAGATCCAACCAATCTGCATCTGAAAGGTCGTTAATAGAACGATTAAAGAGTTTCAAAGCTCGTGAAAGTGCTTGGGCACCAACTAAACGTTGTTCTTCAATATCTTGGTCTTTGAGTACGTGCTGTAAAGCACGGCGAGCTTTTTGAGTGTTAATGAAGCTCAGCCAATCTGGATTTGGCGTTGCTAAAACGTCAGTAATAATCTCAATAACCTGCCCACTAACTAATGGTGTAGAAAGTGGCTTAATTTCACCATCAACTTTCGCACCTACCGCATGGTTGCCTAAGAAAAGACTAGCTGAATAGGCAAAATCAACTACTGTGGCACCTTGTGGTAACTCATGTAACTGGCCGTGTGGTGTGTAAACCCAAATTTTTTCTTGATGCAAATAATCAAGTAAGTCATTAAAAGTCGTTTTAGCACATTCACCATCAATGAGTGTATTTAGGTTCTGCATGGAAGCTTGAATGGCAGAGCGGCAAGTTTGTGGGGCATTTTCGCCGAGTACTACACCGAAACGTGCAGCTTTACGCATCAACTCAGTTTGAATAGTGAGCGATAAGGTAGTTTTTTCACCCTTAAGCTTGATCATTAATGACTGATTGCCACCTGGTAACGGGCGGCGGATATGATCTTGATATTGGATGACCTGAAAATTTTCTTTTAAGGCTGCTACTAAACGATCGCAGTCTGCAATGGATTGCAAAACGATTTCAAAGGCATGGCTATGAGTAAGTTCTTGTAAATCCATTTCATTTTTTACGAAATGGCGTAAGAGCTCAATATTATTATTTTTCTTTTTAATTCGACCTTGAATATGATAATTGTGGAGAAGCTCCGCAAGATTTTGTTCCCAGATACTTTGGTATTTACATCGCTCTGGCTTGGTTTGAAGCAACGCATTTTGAACGTTATCAAACATATCTAAATCGAGATTTTGATAACATAAATTTTCAAGGTTATCGGCCATTTCATTCATGCCGACTAATCTTGCCATAGGTACGAAAATATCAAATGTTTCTTGAGCAATACGAGCACGCTTATCAGGACGTAAGGCGCCCAATGTGGTCATATTGTGGTAGCGATCAGCTAGTTTAATAATAATGACGCGTGGATCTTGCAAAGTAGCTTGTAGAATTTTTCTAAAAGAAGCAGCTTTATTATATTCTTTATCGCTCGACTGGCTTAGTTTGGTTACGCCATCAACAAGCTCTGCAACTGTTTGTCCAAATCGCTCAATAATATCGTCTTTTGTATATTGAGTATCTTCAATGACGTCATGTAAAAGTGCAGCCATTAATGTTTCAGGATCCAGGCGCATATTCGCTAAAATACAGCTAACCGCGATAGGATGCAGAATATAAGGTTCACCACTTTTACGGGTAATACCAGTGTGTGCCAGATCTCCAAAATCGCAGGCAGCAAGCACTTTTTCGACTTCACTTACCGATAAGTAAGGGTCGATAATTAATTTGAGCTGTTGCTTGGCTTGGCTGACCTCTTCGCCTGGCATAGACCACCCTTTTTCTGTTGCTTAAAAAACTAAATCTATCTACTTCTTAATGAAAAGCATATTGCGGAACTTGTCAATTTTTTCGTTTGAAAAAGTGTATTTTTTTTTCAATGAAAATAATTGCTTTTACCAATATGTTTTAAATATGCATAAGCCAAATAAAAAACCATCGCAAAAAAACGATGGTTTTTTATAGAAACAGGAATAATTAGAAAGAAAAACCTTCTAAATTTAAGCTGTTTGTAGAAAGGGCAAGATCAAGACTAGAAGTTTGGTAATCTTGCTCACGTTGTTTAAGAATTTCTTTCGTTACGTGACCTACAGCGATTTCACGTAAAGCAACAACTGTTGGTTTGTCGTTATCCCATTCTACAGTTGGCTCCATGCCTTGACGTGCCAATTGACGAGCACGTTTACTTGCAACGAGCACAAGCTCAAAACGGTTGTCTACATGATCTAAACAATCTTCAACGGTGACGCGTGCCATAAAAGTTCTCGTTTTGGAATGGTAAATTTGAACAGACTAAATAGTATAAAAGGCTTTCGTTCCAGACTCAAGTTATTCCTGTTTTGGTTGTGGAGTAATCAAGTCTTGAATTAGATTTTGATGTCTTTTTGCCTGTTGAGATAAGACTAAACGATTTGCTGTAATGACGGCTTCAAGCTCATGTAGGGCTTTATTAAAGTCATCATTAATGATGATATAGTCGAAATTTACATAATGCTGCATGTCTTCAACAGCACAGCTTAAGCGGTGTTCAATAACTTCAACAGAGTCTGTACCACGGTTAGATAAACGCTGACGTAAATCGAATTGAGTAGGTGGTAAAATAAAGATCTGTTTAGACTCAGGAAACAGCTTGCGTACTTGCTCTGCACCTTGCCAGTCAATTTCAAGCAAGACATCATGTCCTTGAGCTAACTGTTGTTTTACGGTTGCTTGCGAAGTGCCATAGTAATTACCAAATACTTCAGCATATTCGATAAATCCACCTTGGTTCACTTGGTCTAAAAATTCATCTTTTGTTGTGAAGTGATAGTGAACACCATCTAACTCACCTGGTCGTTGACCTCGGGTAGTATGCGAAACTGAAACATGTAAATTGCTCACACGGTCAAGTAGGGCTTTCACCAAAGATGTTTTGCCCGTTCCTGATGCAGCAGAAACGACAAACAATAGACCCGACATGATATTTTTCCTGATATGATAAAATATCTTCGCTATTGTAGTGTACCGTGCGTTTAAACTGAATAGTTTTAACTGCAAATATTTACGAGAAGTTCCCCTGTTTTATTAATTTTGAGGCTGTTATGGAAATTGTGTTAGCTAATCCGCGTGGTTTTTGTGCCGGTGTTGATCGAGCCATAGCAATCGTCAATCGGGCTTTGGAATGTTTTAATCCTCCTATTTATGTACGTCATGAAGTTGTACACAATAAATTTGTGGTAGATGACTTACGCCAAGAGGGGCAGTTTTCGTTGATGAGCTGGATCAAGTGCCAGATGATTCTATTGTAATTTTCAGTGCGCACGGTGTTTCAAAAGCAGTTCAGCAAGAAGCAGAGCGTCGAGGCTTAAAAGTTTTTGATGCAACTTGTCCATTGGTGACTAAAGTACATATTGAAGTAACTAAATATGCTCGCGAAGGGACAGAAGCTATTTTAATTGGTCATGAAGGGCACCCAGAAGTTGAAGGTACGATGGGACAATATGACAAATTAAAAGGTGGCGATATTTATCTGGTTGAAGATGAGGCTGATGTGGCAGCACTCGAGGTTAGACATCCGGAAAAATTAGCATTTGTTACGCAAACGACCTTATCTATTGATGATACAGCAAAAGTGATTGATGCTTTGCGTGCAAAATTCCCGAATATTCAAGGTCCGCGTAAAGATGACATCTGTTATGCAACTCAAAATAGACAAGATGCAGTACGTGACTTAGCTGAAAAATGTGATGTTGTGCTGGTTGTTGGTTCGCCTAACTCTTCAAATTCGAATCGTTTACGTGAGCTTGCTGAGCGTATGGGGAAAGCTGCTTATCTAGTAGATAATGCAGATCAACTTGAACAATCATGGTTCAATGATACTTGTAAAATTGGTGTTACAGCGGGAGCTTCAGCTCCAGAAATTTTAATTAAGCAAGTGATTCAACGTTTACAAGATTGGGGAGCTCAGGCGCCTAAAGAATTAGAAGGACGTGAGGAAAATATTACTTTTAGTCTTCCTAAAGAATTACGTATTCATGTGACCCAAGCATAAAATGTGACTTATTTAACATACTGATTTTAAATAGTTAAACAGATAATTGTTAACATGACAGTTATCTGTTTTTTTATACCCTTTGTCTGTTTTGTATTTGTTTTGTAATTTGTAAAAGTAAAATTTAAATAAGAAATAAAAAATTTTAGTTTTATTTGGGGTTCTGGGGATGAGGGGAATTATTCCGCAAGAAGGGTTCACCTTGGTCGAGCTAATGGTGACGATTGCGGTCATGGCTATTATTGCACTGATGGCTGCACCATCAATGTCAAATTTATTAGAAAGTAAACGTTTAGATGCTAATCAAAGAGACTTAATCAACACTTTATCAGAAGCGAAAAGCCAGGCAATTTTAGGCCGTCAGAATGTTTCTGTTAACTTGAACTCAACAGCTTCAAATACACCCTCTTCATTAAATTGGAAGACAGCTTCTAATAATACTCTTGAGCTAAAAAATATAGCCGCTGATGGTACGCAAAGTTCTTTAACGACTACCACTTTAGCTTTTAATGCAAATGGAGTAGTGGCAAATATAACTCAAGATACGCTTTTATCTATTTGTAATTCTAGAATAAATAAAAAGAAAGTCATTATTTTGACCAAGCTTGGCACTTTAGTTTTTAAGGCCGAGGAGACTTGTTAATGCATCACTATAAGCAAAAAGCCCAAGCTGGGGTGGGCTTACTCGAAGTTTTGGTTGCCTTAATTTTACTTGCTATTGGAGTTTTAGGTTATGTTGCCTTGCAGCTAAGAGCTATGGATGCATCTTCAGAAGCATTAAGTAAATCTCAAGCCATTCTAGTGATGAGGGGATTAGCAGAAAATATCCGTACAAATAGTACTCAAGCTAGCCAGTATCTTACATTTGTGCGTAGTTATAGCAACTATACATCTGATACTCCTGCACCCACGTCATGTTTTAACTCTCTATGTACTGCCTCCCAACTTGCTCAATTTGATGCCTATCAAGCAGCTAGAAATGCTAATCAACTGGGTATGAGAATTACGATGTCAAATTGCCCTGGCGTTACAAATACAATGGTGCAACAACGCCAGTGCCTATTTGTCTTTTGGGGTAAAACTGCGCCAGTGATTACTACAAATGGAACAAATACTAGTGTGGATGTTTCAAGTTGTATGAGTAATAACGGTGTTTACGTGAATAATTCAACTTGCTTAATGATGGAGGCATATTAAATGGCTCAATCATTTATTTCTAATAAAGAACAAGGTTTTACCTTGATTGAACTTATAGTCGCCTTAGCTTTAGGCCTAATATTAGTAGCTGCTGCAACACAGCTATTTATTGGAGGGCTTTTATCGAGCCGATTGCAAAAGGCCAATGCTGAAATCCAGGACAGCGGTATTTTTGGTTTGGAATATATGGCACGTGATATACGGCTTCTAAATTATGGAAATATTGTAAATCCACAATTAACAGATACAACGCCTTGGGGAGGTATTGTATTAACAGGTTCAACAGCAACAAATGCCAACAATATTAATTTTATTCCAAAAGTTGATACAAATACTTATATTCCGGAAGCGTTATTAAGCCGTGGTGCAGGTGATACGGTAAGTACAGTGAATAACCACTGGAAAGGTCTTTCAAATATACAGAATAGTTCAAATGCTGAAGTACAAAGCGATCAGCTGACTATTCAATTCATTGCCCCGACCAATATGACTAATTGTGAAGGTGTGAATGTGTTAGCGGGGGACCTAATAGTTCAACGGTATTTTTTACGTGTTGATAATAATGGTAGCTCTCAACAGGATTATGCACTTGCATGTGATGCGAATACCCCTGCGGTTAGTGCTACAGCGCAACCTGATATCGTTAATGGATTAGGAGATGCAGGGCAAATTATACTGCCTCGTATTGACCATTTTCATGTCTTATTAGGTGCGAAAAACGCAGCTGGTAATTTTGCTTATTACACAATTCCTCAGTATCGGGTGGCTGCACAAGCTGCTCGAGATGCGAGTCCAGCTGTGGCTGCTCCAAGAATTCTGTCAATACAAATATCGGTATTAGCCCGTTCTACAAATAATGCTCAAAATAAGGCAATAGACCCTAATCAGTCTTTTCTTATGCTAGATCAGAATGTGCATGCTGCCGATAACAGAACTCGCTTTTTGCGACGCGTATATAGCGTGACAATTGCTTTACGCAATGCAATGGGGGAAACAATATGACCCATTTAAATTATAAAAATATTAAAGGTCGATCTAAGGAAACGGGTGCCACACTTATTGTTGTACTTATTATTTTATTGATTGTTATTTCTGTCGGGGTTTTGGCAATAAGAGTAGCGATTGTTTCTCTAAAAGTTGCAACTAATAGCCAAGTTGGCCAATTAAACTTTCAATCTTCAGATACTCCGTTAGAGCTTATTGTACAGATGAACCCAACCACATTGACAAATATTACCAATGTGATTGGAGCAGCACTGAAAGCACATGAAAGTAACCCTGGTGCGGAATATAACTTTTGCTATAAACCAACTTCTACATCTGTAAGTTTTGCTCAAACTCGGGGGGCAAGTTTGCTTCGAGCTGGCAGCGCCAATAATGCTGTGGTTGAAGATGGTGGAGTAGCAGGTTTCTGCGATTTAACAAGTGACTATGGGAGTAATCGTCAAGCGGTAGTTACTCAAGTTGCTGTCAGTATCCCAACCGATGCCATGGCTGATATTCCGGGTTCAAATCTACCTCGGGACATAAATCTTTCCGAAGGAACCCAACTTCCTAAAAGCATGCTATCTACGCAACGTATTCGGGTTATTACAACAGCGTTTTTACCTGCTTATGCCTCAACTTCTTTAGAAACTTTGCAATCTGATTGCTTAAGTACGAGTTCCGCAAAAATTAGTGACAACTTTGATAGTGCATTAACGGATAAGCAAACTCTAGCCGATTGTTTGGCAAACCATAACGTACCTTTTAGTACTCAAGTTCAAGAATTTAACTATACCAATAAGCTGACTGAAATCACGGCACCAGGTTCATAATGGGGAATATCATGAAACTAAAATTGAAGAATTTTAAGCCAAATAATTTATGGTATGCCGTCTGTTCAAGCTCAATGATATTCACATGGCTGATGACAAGCTCTGTGGTGCAAGCAAGTGATTTACAAATTTATGCCTCACCTACAGCAGGTAAAAAAACAATTGTGATGATGTTGGATACATCAGGAAGTATGACCAGCAATAGTTATGGTGAAAACCGTTTGGCTATGCTTAAAGATGGTATGAATGCTTTTTTAGCTAGCAATAACCCTGTCTTAAATGATACGCGAGTAGGTTTAGGAAATTTCTCGGCAAATGGTGATAGCCGAAGTGGACAAATTTTAGTGGCTGCTGCCCCTTTAGGAGATGCGAGTACTTTAAATACGGTAGGCTCACAACGTTATAAATTAAAACAAGCTGTTGCTAATTTAAAATCAGGGGGCACGACACCTTCAGCCCATGCTTATGCTGAAGCAGCTGCTTACTTAATGGGAACAACCACATATTCAGAAACGAATTATGCTATTCGTAAAGAGAGTTATATTAAACGTGTAAGAAGATTTGATAATAAAACTGAATACTCTTCTTGCACTAATTCTTCACAAATTGATATTAATACCTTAAGTCAATCATGTCGTTCTAATGGCTGGAGTAGCTGGACCACGTTCAATCCAGGAGTAAATACATTAACAGATTATGAGACTTCATCTGACTGGACTTATTACTATACTTATTACTACACCACTTTTAATTATGCTGTAGCAAATGCAGATAGCGGTATTCCAAAATCTAAATCAAACGATACAGCTAGCAATCCGAATATTGTTGTAGACCGAAATGCTACTAACTCCAATGCAGTGTATCAGTCACCTTTACCTGCAGTAGCGAATCGTCAGAGTTGTGATGGACAAGGTATTTACTTCTTATCGGATGGCGAACCGAACAATACAACAAATACACGTTCGGCAAGTGTTATGTCGACTGCTTTAGGTAGTACTTTTGGAGCTGATTTTAATTGTTCTGGAGGTTTATCTAACACTACGGCAGACTCTGGTTGGGCTTGTATGGGGGAGTTTGCAAAAAGATTATTTGATAAAACAAAGAATCCTGCCGGAGTCTCTATTCAAACAGCATTTGTCGGTTTTGGTAGTGACTTTTCTAGTTTGAGTTCTTCTGATGTAAAAAATGCCTGCCGTTTAAGTTCGAGAACCCAGTCTGACCGAAAAGGAGATGATGCGTGTTCACCGAATCAATCTACAAATGCGGTAGCTGCACCAGGTTATGGAAATGGTGGTTTTTTCCCTACTCAGAGTTCACAAGGTGTAACAGACAGCGTTATCGCATTTATTAATAATTTAGATAAAGTTCCTTTAGAACCCTTAACCACAGGTGCTATCTCAGTTCCATATGATGCATTGAATCCCAAAAATTTACAGGAATATGGTTATTTACGAGCTTTTGAGCCAAATCCAGCTAACACGTACTTAACATGGCGTGGAAATTTAAAGAAATATCATGTTGTTTTATCTGGAGCGAATGCAGGTGCTTTTGAGGCCAATTCTGGCGGATTAGTCTACAATGCAAGTGGGGCTTTTAGGACTGGAACAAAGGATTATTGGAATAGCTCTACTTATACTGACGGAGGCAAAGTCTTTTTAGGTGGTTCATATGCGAATGTGCCTTTACCCATTGCTGGGCAACCTGAAACACGTGATGCAGAAGGAAATATCACAAAATATTATTACGCAGTACAAAGTAAAATCCGCAACTTATTTACTGATGTTTCCGCCGTTGCAGCAGATGGTAGCTTAACGAAAATTTCAACTTCTGGAACTAATTTGCTAAAAATTCCAGCTGTTCCACCAGAAGGAACTAATCCTTTTGATACGGTGGCTAATACAGCAAGTTATGTTTTAGGTAAATTTGATCCATCAACTGGACAAAATATTTTAAAAGCTTTTCCTATAAGCTTGAAATTAAAAATATTAAATTATTTAGGTTATTCAACAGATATTAATGCAACAACTCTGCCTTCATCTTTGGTTACATCGAATGAACCTTATTTATCGATGGGGGGAAGTATTCACTCTTTACCGGTTCAACTAACCTACAATGGAACACTAGATGATAATGGGAATTTAACATCTGCCCGAGAACAATCCATCCTCTATGGAACCATGGAAGGCGGGTTACATATTGTGGATGCTTCATCTGGTATTGAGCAAATGGTCTTTGTTCCTGCAGATATTTTAAATGATTCAGTTGCTTCCAAAGCTTTAGTTGTTGGTCAAAGTGATGCTTCAGCTCCCGCTCATGGTATGGACGGAGCTTGGGTATCTGATCCAGCCTATAATATTACTACAGTGGGAAGTGGTAGCTCGGCAGTATCAAAAGTAACTGCAAAGCAAATGAATATTTATGGCGGCATGCGCATGGGGGGAAGTAGCTACTACGGACTAGATGTATTAAGCCCTACTTCACCGAAACTGCTTTTTAGAATAGGGGCAGACCAGACTGACTATAGCCGTATGGGGCAAAGCTGGTCTAAACCCGTACTCGCGAACATCCGTTATAACGGTTCTATTAGACGCGTCCTGATTGTTGGCGGTGGTTATGATCAGTGTTATGAAAAACCAAATATTACGTTGACTGACGCTTGCTTTACCAATGGAAAAGCAAAAGGAAATGCTGTCTATATTATTGATGCAAAAACTGGTCAGCGTTTGTGGTGGACAAGTGATACAGGTTCTAATACTGATAACGCCAATATGAAGCATAGTATTGTTAGCCGTATTAGTACTTTAGACCGTGATGCTGATGGCTTAGTCGACCATCTATATTTTGGAGATTTAGGCGGACAAATTTTTCGCGTGGACCTTAATAATAATCAGACAAAAACCAATTCGACCTATAGCAGTTTTGGTGTCAGAGTTGTGCGTTTAGCGAATTTAGCAACAAATGATTCAACTTATGATGGCACAAATGATTATACAGGTGGGAATGCTCCTCGTTTTTATGAGCCTCCAACAGTAACGATCCACGATTATGGAATTCACACTTTTATTACAGTAGGTATTGCATCAGGAGACCGTAGTACACCTTTAGACGTTTACCCACTCACAGGTCGTGAAGGTATGACGCCTGCAAGTGCATTAAGTGGACGTCCTGTAAATAATGTATATGGAATTATTGATAAAGACTTTGTTAAAAAGAACTTAATGTCTTTAACTGATAATCAGCTTGAAACAAAAGATATTACACGGACAGGCTTAAGAAAAAATCCACAAATTCTAAGAACAGGTGAAACAAGAGTAGCTCAAATTTTCTTCCCCACTACAGGAGTAGGTAAAGGTGGTTGGTATCGCTCGCTTTCTAGTACGAGCGATGGTACAGAAAAAGCTAATAATAGTTTTCGTATTAAAGGAGGACTCAAAGCTTTTGAGGAACCAATGGCAATTACGGGTAATTTAATTATTCCAGTTTATGACCCTCAAGGAACGGGAATTGTTGCGGCAGATCCTTGTCTACCTCGTGTTGTGGGAGAAACAGACCGACAAACTTATTGTTTACCATTTGGTGCTTGTCTTAATCCGGATGGAACCATTAATTCAAATAAAGAAAACCCGAGCGGGTTTCAAACAAAAACTGGTAGTAACTGTCCAGCTGGAGTCTCTGAATGTAATACAAATGTCATTGGTGCAGGTATTCGTAATATCACATTTGTTCCAAAAAGAGATGAACCTCCTGTGACTAATAGTTGTGGGAAATTACAGCTGTCTGGAAACGAGAACGGAACAGGTGAGTGGCAATGTATAAGTCATTTACTTCCTGTGCGCTGGTATGAGCGCTATCGCTAGAAGGAACAGCTTATGAATAAGTACTCTATTCTACGGTTCAATCAAGGGGTTACCTTGATTGAGCTTATGGTCGTGATTGTTATCGTTGCTATTTTTGCTTCAATTGCTATCCCTTCATATCAAAGTTATAGCCGTAGAGCTACTGCATCTGCGGCTAAAAGTGAAATTTTGAAATTAGCTGAACAATTGGAACAGCATAAATCAAGAAATTTTACTTATAGGGGGTTTACCACAACCTCTATAACCCTACCTCGCGGGGGATATACGATTCAGATTACTGATGATACGACGACAGGAAATTTATTGACGAATGCTGCTGCAAATGGGCAAACATGGGTCATTAAAGCGACAACTACAGATTCAAGAAACTTTAATTTTATTGCTAAGAATTCAGGTTTGCGTTGTCAAAGTTTAACAGCTACGGCTGTTGATAATGACTGTGGTGGAACAGTCACTTGCAATGTATGTGAAACAAATAGTGAGAATTGGCAATGAAGAATGGTTTTACTTTAATAGAAATCATGATTGTAGTAGCGATAATTGCAATTTTAGCAGCTATAGCGACACCTTCATATTTGCAATATTTACGTAAAGGGCATCGTACAGCTGTTCAATCCGAAATGATGAATATTGCCCAAACATTAGAATCAGAAAAAGTAGTTCACAATCGTTATCCGTCGAATGCGACCATACAGTCGATTTATGGTTCTAATGTGAGTCCTATACAAGGTCAGGCTCTATATAAGTTAGCTTTTGCAACTCTGAATGATTCAACTTGGGTACTTACTGCAACACCTATTTCTACTAGCTCACAAGCAGGTGATGGAATTATTTGTTTAAATGACCAAGGGCAAAAATTTTGGGCAAAAGGTGCCACAGTTTGTGCACTATCTGCTTCATCAAGTTGGACAGAGTAATTTAAATTCAAAACTGCGGATAACTCAAAATTTAATCTTTCTTTCAGGGTGAAAATCACGTAGAATGTCGCCCTCTATGAAAGGGGTTTGAAGTGTTGCCGATGGTCGGCGCAGGGATAATCCGTAAGAATTATAAGGCTTTTATCATGGTTGTTATTCGTTTAGCACGTGGCGGCGCAAAAAAACGTCCATTCTATCAAATCGTTGTGACTGATAGCCGCAATGCACGTGATGGTCGTTTCATCGAGCGTATCGGTTTCTTTAACCCAACTGCACAAGGTCAAGCAGAAAAACTTCGTTTAGATGCAGACCGTTTTGCTCACTGGGTTTCTCAAGGTGCTCAACCTTCTGAACGTGTTGCTTCTTTGGCTGCTCAAGCTAAAAAAGCTACTGCATAATTATTGTAGTAGGTAGCCCATGACACCAACACAGAATGTTCCCGAAGATCGTATTCAGATTGGACAGTTACGTTCAGCTTATGGATTAAATGGGTGGCTCTGGGTGTATTCCAATACAGAACCCATGAGCAATATGTTTGACTACTTGCCTTGGTACATCGAGACCAAGGCCGGTTGGCAAATCGTTGATGTAAAACGTTGGAAACCACATGGCAAAGGCCTGGTTGTTGCTCTAAAAGGTGTGAGTGATCGCACAGGAGCAGAAAGCTTGGTTGGCGCTAATATCTGGATTGCTAAATCTCAACTGCCGAAAGCAGATGTAGATGAGTACTACTGGTCAGATTTGAAAGGCTTAACAGTGTTAGGTCTTGATGACGACGAACAGGAAGTGAACTTGGGGCAAATTCATGAGTTGTTTGAAACTGGAGCCAATGATGTGATGGTTGTACGCGCTACACCAGACAGCATTGATTCAGAAGAACGCATGATCCCGTGGCATAAAGATGTGGTGCAACGCGTTGATCTTGAAGCTGGTCGCATTTACGTCAATTGGGGCGTAGATTATTAATCCTTTTTATAGGATTAACGCAGCAGGAAAATAGAGGAGTCTGCGGTGTTTTTTGCAGTCATTACGCTTTTTCCTGAAATGTTTGAAGCGATTACAGCCTACGGGATTAGCGGGCGTGCAGCAAAACGTGACATAGTACAAGTCACTTGTATTAATCCACGTGATTTTGCTGAAGGGAATTACCGAAGAGTGGATGAACGTCCATTTGGTGGTGGCCCTGGTATGGTGATGATGGCGGAGCCTTTGGCAAAAGCAATTAACCATGCCAAACAACTTGCTTCGCAAGCAGGATGTGTTCATGTACCTGTGGTGTATATGTCTCCACAAGGCAAAACTTTAAATGAACAGGCAGTACAGCAGTTTGTCGATTATGATGGCTTAATTGTATTGTGTGGGCGTTATGAAGGCGTCGATGAGCGTTTGATCCAGCATTATGTTGATCAGGAATGGTCAATTGGAGATTATGTCTTATCTGGTGGTGAACTACCTGCCATGGTGTTGCTTGATAGTATTATTCGCCGTTTGCCGAATGTAATGTCAGATGAGCAATCAGCGATACAGGATTCTTTTGTAGATGGTCTTTTGGATTGTCCGCAATACACTAAGCCAGACCAGTTTGAAGGGTTAGAGGTTCCTGAAATTTTAAAGTCGGGACATCATGCCAATATTGAGAAATGGCGTTTTTTGCAGCGTTATCAACGAACTTTAGAGCGTCGACCTGAGTTGATTGAACAGGTTACGTTGACTAAGCAGCAAAAAAAATGGCTGTCAGATGAACAAGGGTAAGCACATCCCCTGTGTTTTTCTGAGCAAAAGATGAGAAGCTTTGCTTCGAATTAAAGCATAAATCTATTTTTTATAGATTTATGTGTACTTAAGGCTCTTTACGGTTGTCGTAAAGGGAAAGTTAAACGGGTTGATATGCGCTTTAGCCTCTATCCCCAGCGGAAATTCAGGCCTCTTCTGACTCCGCACATATTGGAGATTCCCACAATGAGTGGTAAACATCCTTTAGTTCAAGCTATTGAAAATTCACAGTTAAAAACTGACCTTCCTGAATTTGCTCCTGGTGACACAGTAGTTGTTCAAGTTAAAGTAAAAGAAGGTGACCGTGAACGTCTTCAGGCATTTGAAGGTGTTGTAATCGCTAAGAAAAACCGTGGTTTGAACTCTGCGTTCACAGTACGTAAAATTTCTAGCGGTGTTGGTGTTGAGCGTGTATTCCAAACTCACTCACCAGTTGTTGCTAAAATCGAAGTGAAACGTCGTGGTGACGTTCGTCGTGCTAAACTTTACTACCTCCGTGACTTGTCTGGTAAAGCTGCACGTATTCGTGAAAAATTACCAGCTCGTAAAGCGTAAGCTTATAGCGAGTAAAAAATGCGCCTTTTGGCGCATTTTTTGTTTTAAAGCTTATAATCCTTGAAGTTTTAAACGGTTAGCATGTTGACGGTAAACCGATACAGGGTCTGCTGCAAAAATAGAACGTATTCCCATGACCTGATTGACTTCATCTAAATGATTCCAGTTATAGTCGTCACGAATAGTTTTACCAAATTTGGCACTGCATCGAGACACAAGCCCATCATTATCCCCAAATGGGTCAACCACTAGACTACTTCCTGTCAATGCCATGTCAAATGGATCTAATGGGTTCGTCAGCGCTTTATTACCAGAGAATGAATACATATAAATGCCTTTCTCCTGATAAGCACCCTCACCACAAGACGTGATAGGAACACCCATTGGAAACTGGGCATTAAACTGTGCAGAGCCTTGAGTCGATAAACTGTGGGCACCTGCTAGGGAGTCATGCGGATAACTATTTGGGTCTAGACCTCCTGCCCAAGTAATTGCTGCGGAAAACCAGTTTACTAATGTTGCCAACCCAGATAGAGGAGTACCCTCAACATTCAGGATGACATCTGCCATTGGTGATCCTTTGTGAGGTGCACCAATAGTAGTAAGCGAAGCGACTTTTTCAGGTATGATCCCAGCGACATAGCGAATTGTTGGTCCCCCGTGGCTATGTCCGATCAAGTTGACTTTAGGCTTTCCGGTGATGGCAATAATTTCTTCTACTTGTTGGGCAAGTTGTTCTCCACGAACTTCAGTTGAGTTAAACGGAGAAACTCTTGTTGCCCAGACATTTCCTCCGTTACGTGCAAGATCAGGAAGAATCTGATACCAGTAGTCCAGACCAAGCGTATCTGTTCCAACTCGATTAAAACCCGCCATACCATGGTTAAAAACCAATGGATATTTGGTTTGTGCATAAGTCGAATAGACGAAAGAGCTTTTGACTTGCTCGGCATTTGTGGCATGGGTTGCTGAAACACTCAGTCCTGAGAGTATTGCAGCACAGAAAAATATTAAGTTCCTTTTCATTTTTTACTCACTATTTTTATTTTGTATGAGAAGCAGCTTCTACTGCTGGATAAGGTTTGGCTCACTTTGAAATAGAAAAGCCTAGTAGTTAAAGGGTAGTTCACCTCCTTGATCATGGACTGTTTCAAAAGTTCTAAGACGAAGCTGTTCTTGCGATGAGCTAAATTGTTGTTGGCGTAGTTGTTGGATAGCTTGTTTTTTAGCGCTGTCACTCATATTGCTATGCAGGACTTCATCACGTTGATTTAAGTAGCCAGTCACTCGCTGTTGCCACGCATTACGCTGTATATCTAAAGTTTCTAATCGTTGAGTTGCTTCGGCTCCAACAAGTGCTGTACGCATTTGCCGAAGTTCCTCTGCTGAACCATTGCGAGCTTTAATTTGTTTGGTCAGTGTGTGTAAATCATCAAGCTTTGAGAGTTCTTGTAGGTTTTCTTGCCAGTCTTCTGGTAATTGTTCAAAGCGCTCTTTGAGTTTTTTAGCTTTTTCAATTTCGCTTAAAGATGAATTTTCTAAAATCTTCATGCGATCTAATGTGTAGTTCTGATAAATGTCTTCTGTTGAAAATAACCCTTCAATTTCAGAGGCAGAGAAGAAACGTTTTCTTATATCTTGAATTGAACTGAAGATCTTTTGAAAATAATTTTGATCTTGTTGTTTAGATTGAGGCGGTTGAATTTGTGCGAGCTGCTCACGGTATTTTAAATAACGCGTCCACAAATCAATAATCTGTGAGCGGGCTGGCTCTAAATATTGATCTTGTATAAATTTCTCAAAATGAGTTTTAACTTGTTGTAAATTGCTCTCGCCATACTGCGTAATAAAATATTCAAAGCAGTCACGGGTTTGGCTATTCACAACTAAATGCTGTGAACTATCAATTTTTAATTGGCAGTTAACTTGAGTATCTTGCTGACTTTTACTCAAATAAGTATTTTCGTTTAATGGTGAATTTAAAGTAGATTGCGAAGTAGCTACCAAACTTTTAGCTTCATCCTGATTTGGCTGAGGTGAAGTATTTTCCGAGTCTGGGCTTAGCCAATACACACATGCGATGAGGCTCAAAATAAAAAATCCGAGCACACACCACCATATCTTTTTCTGCATCCTTTGCATAAAGATATCTTCCTTAAGTTTTCATTTGTTGTTTTTTTACTCGATCATTAATGTGCCATAAAATAAGTGAAAAGGCACCTAAATATTATGAAAATATCTTGCTGAATTTGCTAACATGTCGGCACTTTTCTCTAGCTTTGTGTTCCAGTAAAAATGACGACAAAAAATCAAAAAATTTCTCGTCGCCATATCAGTGGTGTATTTCTTTTAAATAAACCATTAGGGCTAAGTTCTAACGCTGCTTTGCAAAAAGTGCGTTGGCTTTACCGTGCCCAAAAGGCGGGTCATACTGGTGCATTAGATCCATTAGCAACCGGTTTACTTCCTATTTGTTTAGGAGAGGCCACTAAATTCTCACATTACTTGCTGGACTCGACAAAGCGTTATCAAACTACTGTTCGATTAGGCCAAACTACAACAACAGGCGATGTTGAAGGCGATATTTTACAAGAACGTCCTATCCCGGTTCTTAGCAAAGAGCTTATTGAGCAAACTTTAGAAAAGTTTAGGGGCGATATTCAACAAGTTCCACCGATGTACTCGGCATTAAAAAAAGAAGGTAAGCCACTATATGAGCTGGCCAGAAAGGGTATAGAGATTGAGCGCGAGGCACGCCCGGTTACGATTTATGCCTTAGAACTCATTGAATTTAATGAAAATAGTATCACTTTAGATGTAACTTGTTCTAAAGGAACATATATTCGTGTGTTAGGTGAAGATATTGGTGAGGCACTTGGTTGTGGTGGTCATTTAACGATGCTTCACCGTATTCAAACTGGACATTTTGAACTCATCCCAAGTTATACCATTGAATATTTGGAAAGCTTAACGGAAGAGCAAAGAGAAGCTTTGCTACTGCCCGTATATGCTCCAATTGACCATTTCTTAAAAATTCAGGTTCCCGAAGGACGGGAAAAATATTTTTGTAACGGTCTAGAAAGCAATATTGATCATTCTGCAGAAGCAGAAGTGTTGGTTTTTTCGGGTGAACGCTGTCTGGGTTTAGCTGAAATTACCGATAAAAAACGGTTGGTACCTAAACGTATCTTAAATTTGTAGTAGATGTAGAGTATAAAACATGGGCATGGAATGGGATGTTATCCTTAGTTTGATCTTTTTTGCGTTTACTGCGGGAGCAATTGATGCTGCTGTTGGTGGCGGCGGACTCATCCAGATTCCCGGGATCATGAGCACTTTTCCTAACATGTCGACTGCTACGGTGATTGGTACCAATAAAGTCTCATCCATTTTTGGTACGGCATCGGCAGCTTATACATTTGCTAAAAAAGTAAAGTTGCAATGGAAGCTTTTAGCCGTTATTGCCATTTGTGCCTTGATTAGTTCTTTCGCTGGTGCGGCTTGTTTGTCGCTTATCCCTCAATCGGTATTGCGTCCTTTTGTTTTCGTGATGTTGATTGTGATTGCGATTTATACCCTAGTTAAAAAGAACTTCGGACAAGTCCATACCGAGCAAAAAATTACCACGAAAATGCTCGTTTTAGCTGGTATCGGTAGTCTGGCGATTGGCTTTTATGACGGTATTTTCGGGCCGGGTACTGGTAGTTTCTTTA
This sequence comes from Acinetobacter sp. AKBS16, assembly GCF_002899995.1. NCBI lineage: Bacteria > Pseudomonadati > Pseudomonadota > Gammaproteobacteria > Moraxellales > Moraxellaceae > Acinetobacter > Acinetobacter sp. AKBS16. The sequence goes on from NZ_POYH01000027.1 coordinate 24,347, forward strand.
TCTTTTTCTTCATTCGTTTTTTACAAGTCGATTTTTTACATGCTTCGGCGTTGTCAAAAATCGGTAATTTTATGACTAACTTAGCTGCGCTGAGTTTCCTCATCCCAACTGGGCACGCTATTTTACATATTGGTTTAATGATGGCAGCGGCTAACGTGCTAGGTTCTATTGTAGGGGTGCGTACCGCGCTTAAATATGGTAGTGGTTTTGTACGTATTATCTTTTTAATTTTGGTGAGTATCCTGATTTGCCGTTTGGGATATCAAATGTTTGTTACAGGTTAAATAAGATAAAAAGTATGAACTGTTCCTGAGGAGTGGTTCATACTTTTATGTATCTTTTAAAATTGAAAATATAAAAAACATTACAGAAACTTACTAGAAAGAAAACTGTGTAAAAAATAGTCTCATTTTAAGCTACTTAAATAATATAAATTTTGCCGTACGATAAACCTTGAAATAAAAAAGATTTTTTAACTAAAAATGAGGAAGAGAATGAATATTTTCGAAGCATTAAGAGAAAGCCACGAAAATCAACGCAACCTTTCTGAACAATTAATCCAGACACATGGTTTAACCGAAGAACGAAAAGAATTATTTGATGCATTAAAAAACGAACTTTATGCTCACTCAGTTGCCGAAGACCGTTATTTATATATCCCTTTAATGTTTGATGATGTCGGTTTAGATATTACGAGACATGCTTTATCTGAACACCATGAAATGGATGAGTTGGTCGAGCAACTCGAAAAAACGGATATGAGTAGCCCAAGTTGGTTGGCAACCGCTAAACAGTTGAGCGAAAAAGTCCATCACCACTTAAAAGAAGAAGAGCATAAATTTTTTCAACAAGCTGGTAAAATTCTTAAAGATAGTGAAAAAGAAACGCTAGGCAATAAATATTTAAAGGAATATAAAAAGTATAAAAAACAGCAATAAGCTACACCTATGATGCTGTTTTGCTTCTTAAAGTAACCCCAATTGACGCTAGCATTACGCAAGCTAAAGCCACCCATTGCAGCATGCTGATTTCTTCGTGAAGTAATAAGAAACCTGTTAATGCTGCCAATGCTGGCGCTAAACTTGTTAGGGTGCCATAAGTTAATTTATTAAGTTGTTTGAGTGCCATTAGGTCGAGTGCATAGGGAATAGCAGTCGCTAAAACTGCAATAAGTAAGGCTTTACCCCAGTACTGTGTATCAAGTAATGCTGGGCCATTATACCAAATACCAATTGGTAATAAGGCGAGGGCAGATACGGTAATCCCTATGGTTAAGGAATGCATTCCTATATTTTGAGTTACAACTTTTTGACCAAAATAAATATAGAATGCCCAACAAAGCCCTGCGCCTAAAGCACAGGCTGCACCTACGTAAGAAAAGTGGTGTTGAGTTGGATCTTGCCAAGGTACCATGAGTGCAATACCCAGCATGGCAAAAGCTACCCAGATATATTCGCTCTTTTGTTTGATAGAAACTAGGGCTAGGCCTAATGGACCAATAAATTCTAGACCTACCGCAATCCCTTGGGGTAATTTTCCAAGAGAGGTATAAAATAAGATATTCATTAACCCTAAAGATGCGCAGTACATTAATAAATCACGCCATTTTAAATAAGGTAAACGAGACCAGATTTTCCAAGAACGGAACATAAAGGCAACAATCACTGCTGCAAAACATAGTCTTAAAATAGTAACGGTAAGCGGATCTAAAGCCGCAATAAGTTGCTTGGCAAATGAAGCGCTGATTTGATACGAAACCATCGACAAAATCATATAGAGCACAGCAATAATTGGAAGATTTTGCATGGAAGTACCTTAACGCTTCATTTGATATGTAAAAAATAAGAGGGATTAATTATAGCCAATACTGGGTTTCAACTCGCAGGTTTTACAGAATTAACCTACTGTTTTTTCACGTTGTTGTCGGGCTCTTTGGGTGGTTATGGTACAACCCACAGAAGCAGTAATAATAGTGGCAAGTGCCAACCATTGATTCCATAACAGGTATTCACCTAAGAAGATAAAACCGGAAAGTGCAGCAACAGCTGGCTCTAGGCTCATCAATGTTCCAAAACTTAAAGGTGTTAAATTGCGTAGAGCTAACATTTCTAAAGAGAATGGAAGTGCACTGGCTAAAACGGCGAGACCAATAAAATAAAAAAAGTATGGTAGTTCTATAACTTGCCCAATCGAGCCTGAGAAAAAAGTAATAGGTAAAAGTATACAAGCACCTACAGTCATGCCCAAACAAACGGTATGGTTACCTGAGATACCAGAAGGCTTTTGCCCCGCAATAATATATAGGGCCCAACAAGCACCCGCACTCATCGCAAATAGGACTCCGATCCAGTCCAAACTATGTGCTTGGTTAAAAGGAAATAATAAAATGAGACCAATAATTGCGAAAGTGACCCAGACAAAATCATATTTTTGTTTAGCATGGTAAAGGGCCACACTGAGTGGACCAATAAATTCAAATGCAACCGCAATACCAATGGGTAAACGTTCAAGCGATAAATAGAAAAGAGCATTCATGCCAGCAAGAGCAAAGCCATAGCTCAAAATAGCTTTCCATCGGACCTGACTAAAATTAATTTTCCAGATCTGAAAAATGAAAGCCAAAATAAATGCCCCGATACATAAACGCATTGCAGAAACAGTCAGTACAGGAAAGTTCTGAAACAGGACTTTAGCTAAGGATGCGCTACTTTGGACACTTAACATGGCAAGAATAAGAAAGCCCAAAGCATGAAGCTGGGATTTCTGGCTTGGACTGGACATTTTATTATTTGATCAATTGGTATACTTTTCACATGATAATGTAAATACCTATAAAAAAGCCACAGACAATGCTGTGGCTTTTAAATTTACAGTCTGTATTAGAACAATACGCGTACGCGAATTGTGCCTTCAACTTCATGCAACATATCTAAAGCTTCTTGAGAAGCAGAAGCATCTACGTCCATTACAAGGTAACCGATGTCGCCTTTAGTCATAAGTGACTGACCAGAAATGTTGATGCCTTGTTCAGCAAACAAGTTGTTGATTTTAGACAATACACCCGGTACGTTTTTGTGGATGTGTAGTAAACGGTGTTGACCCGCTGTCAATGGCAACGCAATTTCTGGGAAGTTTACCGCAGAAAGTGTCATACCCTTATCAGAGTAAGCAACAAATTTCTCTGCTACTTCTAAACCGATATTTGCTTGAGCTTCCATTGTTGAACCACCAACGTGAGGAGTCAAGATCACGTTGTCTAAACCACGAAGTGGAGACTGGAATTCTTCACCATTTGCTTTTGGTTCTTTCGGGAATACGTCAACTGCCGCACCTGCAAGGTGACCAGATTTGATTGCATCAGCTAAATCTTCGATTACTACACATGTACCACGTGCAGCATTTAAGAAGATCGCGCCTTCTTTCATTTTTGCAAATTGTTCTTTAGTGAAGAAGTTACGTGTAGACGGAACATCCGGTACATGCAAAGTCACAACATCAGCAGTTGCTAAAAGTTCATCTAAAGAACCAACTTGGCGAGCATTACCCATTGGTAATTTAGTGACTGCATCATAATAAATGACATGCATACCCATACTTTCAGCAAGAACTGAAAGTTGAGAACCGATGGAACCGTAACCCACAATACCTAAAGTTTTGCCACGAGTTTCAAAAGAACCCACAGCAGATTTGTCCCAACCACCACGATGACAAGCCGCTGACTTTTCAGGAACACGGCGAAGAAGAAGAATAGTTTCAGCAAGTACGAGCTCTGCAACCGAACGCGTATTTGAATATGGTGCGTTAAATACAGGAATACCACGTGCCATCGCTGCTTTAAGATCTACTTGGTTTGTTCCGATACAGAAACAACCTACTGCGATCAATTTATTTGCAGCTTCGAAAACTTCTTCAGTCAATTGGGTACGCGAACGAATACCAATAAAGTGAGCATCTTTAATTGCTTCTTTAAGCGCTTCGCCTTCAAGAGCAGTTTTGCGATAGTCAATGTTGGTATAACCCGCAGCGTTTAAAGTATCGACTGCGTTTTGGTGAACGCCTTCTAACAAAAGGAAACGGATTTTATCTTTAGGTAGTGAAAGATGTTGGCTCATTACGGCTCCGCTACAAAGGCCAAATTTGGTGGCGGTATAATAACATACTGGGCAGCGCTATAGATATTTCGTTTATACCATCGCCTTATGGCAATTTTATCTATGTCTAATCACTTCCATTTATGGCTTGTCGAGCATTACAAAATATGCTTGATCTACGTTTAGGCCCAAATTTTCCTTTAAGGCCTTATAAAAAGTGTTTTATTGGTGTTAAACATGTTTTGTAGTGACAGTATCTCTATTCTGAACTTTATCGCTTGTGCTGTTACATGTAGAATATAGGAGTTCCTTGAACATTATGGCTTTGCTCAGGTGAAAACCTAGAGAAATATGAGGTCATAGTCCCACCACAGTTTACTTCTTGCTAGGTCTGCAAACGATGAATGCTCCAGTCGCTTTAACACCTGAGTTACTCACCCAATTAACAGCAATCGTCGGTGAAAACCGTATTAAAACCGATGCTGATAGTCTCGAAAACTGGGGTAAAGATCATACCAAGCATTTTAATCCGAACCCATCGGTCATCGTTTTTCCGTCAACGACTGAACAAGTTCAGGAAGTTGTGAAGCTTGCAAACCAGTTTAATATCGCAATTACACCGTCAGGTGGGCGTACAGGACTTTCTGCTGGTGCTGTAGCAACCAATGGTGAAATTGTCATTAGCATGGACAAAATGAACCAGATTCTTGAGTTCTTCCCGGCAGACCGTATGGTTCGTGTACAAGCTGGTGTTGTGACTGAGCAATTGCAAAATTATGCAGAAGAGCAGGGTATGTATTATCCGGTTGACTTTGCATCAGCGGGTTCTAGTCAGATTGGCGGTAATATCGGTACCAACGCTGGTGGTATTAAAGTCATTAAATATGGCATGACGCGTAACTGGGTACTCGGTTTAACTGTAGTGACGGGTAAGGGCGACATTTTACGTTTAAACAAAGGCATGATTAAAAATGCAACTGGATATGCATTACAGCATTTGTTTATTGGTGGTGAAGGTACATTAGGCTTAGTGACTGAAGCAGAAATTAAACTTGAGCGTCAACCACAAAACCTACAAGTTTTAGTTTTAGGTGTTCCTGATTTTAATGCAGTAATGCCTGTGTTACATGCTTTCCAAAAAGATATCGACTTAACTGCATTTGAGTTCTTTGGTGAGCTTGCAATGCAAAAAGTACTCGACCGTGGTCATGTTCAACGTCCATTTGAAACTCAATGTCCATTCTATGTATTGCTTGAGTTTGAAGCACCATACGAACCGATTATCGACAAAGCAATGGAGATTTTCGAGCACTGTATGGAACAAGGTTGGGTACTTGATGGTGTAATGAGCCAGAGTCTTGACCAAGTAGAGAGTTTGTGGCGTTTACGCGAAGATATCTCTGAATCAATCGCGCCGTTTATTCCATATAAAAACGATATTTCAGTATTAATTACTCACGTACCTGCATTTATTCGTGAAATTGATGCGATTGTTCAAGAAAACTATCCTGACTTTGAAATTTGCTGGTTCGGCCATATCGGCGACGGTAACTTACACTTAAATATTTTAAAACCTGAAAACTTAACCAAAGATGAGTTCTTTGCGAAGTGTCAGGTCGTGAATAAATATGTGTTTGATACTGTTAAAAAATACGATGGTTCAATCTCTGCCGAGCATGGCGTAGGTATGACGAAAAAGCCATATTTGGAATATTCGCGCTCAGCTGAAGAAATCGAATATATGAAAGCTTTGAAAAAAGTATTTGACCCGAAAGGTATTATGAATCCGGGTAAATTATTCGATCTTTAAATTAGATCTATTTTGTAGAACTACATAGTTTCTACAGAGTAACCGGCAAAGGCATAGCATCATAAAGCTATGCCTTTTGTTTTTTGGTGATGAAAATGCAACGTTTATTTTTAATTTCTGCACTTTGTGCTGGACTTATGACGGGTTGTGCAACCACAAGTAAATTAATTCCTTTTGTGGGCTCAGAAACCCCAATGCAACAAGTACTTAAAACGCAACCCGAGATTGTAAAAGAGCATAACAATACTTCAGTTCAGCAGGTATTTAACCGAGTAGAATCCCCAACTGTTTCTCGCATTACTGTTATACAAACCGGTTTAATGGATGACTCTGTCTCAGCAATTCGGACGGAATATTTATTTAAATTGGTTGATGAAAAGTGGCAATTGCAAAATAAGCAAAAGAGCTACCAATGTGCAAGAGGAAAAGGTTCTAAAGGTTTCCAAATGCAGCTTTGTTCTTAAGCATAAAAAAGACGATAAATATATCGTCTTTTTTATTTCTTAAATTATACGCCGCTTTCTAAAATTTTAATTTTGACGTCAACTACATCATCTTTGACTGCTTCATGATGCGCTTGCATATGAGGTGTAGCTAAGTGTGCTTCAAGATGAGCTACACTTTCCCATTTTTCTAACATCACAATAATGTCAGGGTCTTTGTTCTGGAAGCTCGCATTTGAAATGTGGTCAACTAAAGGTTCATAACCATGGCAACCATCTTCTGCTAAAACAGTTGGAATGATTTTTTGAAATGCATTCAATACGTTTTGGCGGTGCTGTCCACCCGATTGAGTACGAATTTCCGCTATAATAGTAAGCATGGTTTTCTCCGGATTAGGCTGCTGCAAATAGTGTGTTCAAATGTGCTTTGTATGCTTCCACATAACTATCTACATCAGGCATTTTAATTACATCATTTACAATAAATGTTGGTAGGGTACTCATACCTAAGAATTGATTTGCTTTATGAAATGGTAAATAAACACCATCTACACCCACACCATGGAAAAACTGATCCGCATCGTCAAATGCTTCCATTGGCGCATTCCAAGTAAGCGACAACATATATTTTTTGTCATGAATTAAACCACCTGAACCATATTTTTTTGAGGCATCAGAGCGGCTACGACCATCGTTTGCATAAAGAGAACCATGACCTGTCGTAAATACATCGTCAATATATTTTTTTACGGTCCACGGTGCACCCATCCACCAGCCCGGCATTTGATAAATCACGACATCTGCCCATAAATATTTTTCTACTTCAGCTTCAGCATTGTAGTCACTATCTGCACGAGTGACTTTTACTTCATGACCTAGTTCAGTGAGATGATTCGTCGCTAATGTCGTGAGTGTGTCATTTAATTCACCATTTGAGTGGGCAAATTGTTTGGCACCATTAATGACTAAAATATTGCTCATGGGAGTTACTCTAATTCAATTCTTAAACTTGAGCGATACTTTAGAGAACTTACTCTTAAAGAAAAATGTAGTAATTGGAAAAATATTATTGATTAAAAATCATTAATCTTGGTTTGATACCTCATACTGGTTTCTTCATTTTAATGGCAAATACTTTACAAAGTTGAACGGAAAAAATTGTTTGTAGCCTTTAGCATCAAGGTGAAGTTGTGGTGGAGTTGAGTATGAAAAAGATTGGTTTACTCATGATGTGTAATTTGTTGATTCTGAGTGCTTGTACACCAAATACAAATCCACCTACACCTCAAGCGAACAGTCCGATACAAGCTGTTTTACTCGATCAACCTAATCTTTTAAATAATGCCAGTAATTTAAGTATTTCACAGCAAATGAATGCCTTAGAGGATCCTTCTAATGCTCAAGTTACTATTTTGCAGACAGAGCCGAGTGAAGATGCTGTTTCGAAAACACGTACTGAGTATTTATTAAAAAAAGATCAGACTGTTTGGAAAATCGTGAATAAAAAACAAAGTTATCAATGTACAAAAGGCGAGGAAACAGCAGACTTTCAAGTTAATCCTTGTCCTTAAAGCTGAATCTCTATTGAATATGTGGATAACTTTAGGGTTATTCACAATATAAAAATGAGTTCGTCATCATTAAAATATAGAATTTAAAATTGTTGGAATTGTCCGATTGATGATCAATTTGAAAAGTGATATTGTGTCATCCGGCAATTATGCCAGATGGTAAAAATTACCGAATCTCACGTCATACATTTTTTCTCGTTTTAGACACCTTGTGAATACGGTGTTTCACATTCTCAACATGCACTCTCACGGCATATAACAACTTAACTAAAGATTGACTGACCATACTGTCATCGTCATGACTACATTATTTATTTCAATATGTAGTTGCTGAGACATAGTGGCCGCTATTTTGAAGTGTACAAACTCATGAAAAATATTCAAACGACAGCGTTGAACCGTACAACGTTGATGTTTCCTTTAGCTTTAGTGCTATTTGAATTTGCGGTTTATATTGGTAATGACCTGATTCAGCCAGCCATGTTGGCAATTACTGAAGATTTCGGTGTAAGCGCAACTTGGGCGCCGTCTTCAATGTCATTTTATTTATTAGGTGGTGCATCTGTTGCATGGTTACTAGGACCTTTATCAGATCGATTAGGCCGTAAAAAAGTACTTTTGTCTGGTGTTTTATTTTTTGCCTTGTGCTGTTTTTTAATTTTATTAACGCGACAAATTGAACACTTTCTGACATTACGTTTTTTACAAGGTATTGGGTTAAGCGTAATTTCAGCAGTGGGATATGCAGCAATTCAGGAAAATTTTGCCGAGCGTGATGCGATTAAAGTCATGGCACTTATGGCAAATATCTCATTGCTTGCGCCTTTGCTAGGGCCTGTACTTGGAGCTTTCTTAATTGATTATGTTTCATGGCACTGGGGTTTCGTGGCAATTGCTTTACTTGCACTGCTGAGTTGGGTTGGCTTAAAGAAACAAATGCCTAGTCATAAGGTGAGTGTAACCAAACAGCCTTTTAGTTATCTTTTTGATGACTTTAAAAAGGTATTTAGCAATCAACAGTTCCTTGGGTTAACGTTGGCCTTACCGCTTGTAGGTATGCCGCTTATGCTCTGGATCGCGTTATCACCAATTATTTTGGTCGATGAACTGAAGCTAACGAGCGTGCAATATGGTTTAGCACAGTTCCCGGTATTTTTAGGTTTAATTGTTGGTAACATTGTTTTAATTAAAATTATTGACCGTTTAGCTTTAGGTAAAACTGTCTTAATTGGCTTACCGATTATGCTCACTGGTACGCTAATTTTAATATTAGGTGTTGTCTGGCAAGCCTATTTAATTCCTTGCTTGTTAATAGGTATGACACTCATTTGTTTTGGTGAAGGAATTAGCTTCTCAGTGCTGTACCGTTTTGCACTCATGTCATCTGAAGTGTCAAAAGGAACTGTAGCTGCTGCTGTTTCGATGCTATTGATGACGAGCTTTTTTGCAATGATTGAGCTTGTACGCTATCTCTACACTCAATTTCATTTATGGGCTTTTGTCTTATCTGCTTTTGCATTTATTGCCTTATGGTTTACTCAACCACGTTTAGCTTTAAAACGAGAAATGCAGGAAAGAGTTGCACAAGACTTACATTAAAAAAATACCGGAATTTATATTCCGGTATTTTTTTATTCTATTTAATTTCATGCTCTAAAAGTTTGCCTTTTAAGCTTAAGAGTTCAGGCAAGGTTTCTAATAATAAACTCATCTGTTTTAAGACAAGTGTGTAGTTCTCTGAAAAATGTTCGTGAGTTATTAAACTTTGAATTTGCTTTAAAGTCTGTTCAAGAAAACTAAAGTTAACCGAAGCTTGTTCAAATAAACTTTGTTTAAGAATTTGCTGACAATCCAGTAAAAGTTGTAATACCTGTTGATCATCAATTTTTTGTCTTTGGCTGCCTAATGCTGCGACATAACTCAACTGGCTGTGGCTATAAACCAAATAACGAAAGGCGTAATGAATCAGCTCTGGATTTGGGTTGGGCTCGGCACTTAAGCTTGAAATCATATTCGACAGTTCAATTTGCGCGTTATGTGCAGCACGGCGAATTCGGCGGTACTCTATATCCTGATTTTTCCCATGCTGATATTGCTCAACAATCACATTGAAGTAATCGAAAGTTGCTTGGCTACTTTTCTTAATATTGTTTGGAATATTACGGAAGTTCCAGTCTGGCCAAATAAAATTAACAGCAAGCCAAGCAATAAAGCAGCCTAATAAGGTGTCGATTAGGCGAGGTAAAATAATGCTGTAACCTGCACCTTTTAAATTGAAAATGAGCAATACCATTAAGGTTGCCATCAGTGTTGCCAGCGCATATTTTTTCTGGCGTAAGTAGAAAAAGCTAACTCCACAAATAATGGTAAGAATGAGTTGACCTTCAATACTAGGAACAAAATATAAAATGGGAATACCCAATAAAACGCCGAGTAAAGTCCCAATCGTTCTAAGCTTTAAACGACTTTTGGTTGCAAAGTAAGTAATTTGGCAAACAAATAAACTGGTGAGCAAAATCCAGTAACCATGTTGGGCAAAAGGTAGGAGGGAAATGGCATAACCTGCGGCAAACACAACCGCAATTCGTATTGCATGTCTAAATAGGGCCGATTGTGGCGTCAGTTGCTGCCGAATTTTTAAAACAAGGTCTGAAAATCCTTGAATATCATCATCTAGTAAATTGAGATGTTCTTGCTTGTTTTGACTTAGCGTTTCATTAAACGGTTGAGCATATTGAAGTTGTTCAAATTGTTCATGCATTCCTTTTAAATTATTAAAAATCAACTTTAAATTTTTAACTTCAAAATTTTGTGGATGCTGTTGTATCCAGTCTTTCAAAGAGCTTTCCAAATGGTTTAGGCCAATTTGGCTTTCTTGAGAAGACTGATATTGTTGATTATGCAAAATGCATTGGGCTAAATCATGGCAAGCTTGTGCCTGTAAGCGTAGGTTTTTCTGAAAACGAAAAATGAGATCACTACGGCTAAAATTTTGTTGGATATGCTCGTAGTGTAAATAATTAGAAGTTGCCTGCTCGTGTATATCTCGCGCAAAAAAGTATAGGTTTAACCAGTAAATACTTTTATTACTGACTCGTGATGCCTTAAGGCGAGTTAGCAGAGAGCTGCGTATTTGGTTAAGACTTTGCGCAACTTGTGTATTTTGTAGTGATAACTCAAATAAAAGCTGTTCAACATTTTCTTTATTATCTGGGTCGAACAACCGTGCTTTAGCTTGAAGTAAGGTTGAAATTTCTTCAAAAATTTGTGAAAGTTTATCTTGTAAAGGAAGTGTTGGTTTAAGAATAAAAAATAAAATAGAAGTTAGGCCGTACCACAACGCACCATAGACAAAATAAGTAGGCTGTTGGTACCAGTGTGCATATTCTCCTAAACCAAACATGCTATAAATTGAGAGTAAAATCGTACCAAAAGAAATGGTAGCGTAGCGTTGCCCTAAAGCGCCCAATAAAATGAAACAAGCACTGGAAATTGAAAGATATAAAATAAATAAAAATTTATAAGGCGCTAAAAAACCAAGAATAGTGCTGACAGTAAAAAAGAGTAGGCAGACATAAAGCAGATTACGTAAACGAAGACTTAAGCGATCATCAAAATCAGTAAGGGCAGCGGCAATTGCACCTAAAGTCACAGGAACGATGAGCTCGTTATGTCCTAACCAAAGTAAACCTAAAGTTGTACCTGTGAGTACAATTAAAATTTGCAGGCAATAAATTAAAATTGAATTCGCTTTAAAACGATTGAATAGTTGAGTCAGATTATTCACGGCTTTTTTCTAAATGAGAGGATACGTGACAATTGGTATTTAAATTTTTATTACTTGAAAAATATTATGCGTTTTGTCTAAAAAAGTCAGTTTATTTTTTAAGATTTTATAATAATTAATTAGTCTAAGTTGCTTAATAAAATAGCAAAATTGTGGATATCTTTTTAGATACCCACAATTTAAAAATAGCACTTATTTGATTACACCACATGCGATTCGCGCTCCGCCACCACCTAGAGGCAAAGGAGAATCTGAATAGTTATCACCACCAGCATGGATCATGATAGCGCGACCTTGAATGTCAGCAAGTTTTAAACGTGGTGCAATAACAGCAGTTGTAGCTACACCAGTATTGTCAACGACTAATGCTGGTAAATCGCCTAAATGCCCAGTAGTTGGCGTACCATGATGTGGGGCTTGGTTAGGGTTATAGTGGCTACCAGCAGCTAAAGCAGCGCCTGGTTTTCCATCTTTAACAGCAGGGGCACAAGATGGATTTTCATGGATGTGGAAACCGCGAGTACCACTTGGTAAATCTGCTAAAGCAGGGGTAATGATTAAGCCCTTATCACTATCTTGAAAGCTAATCGTACCAATTTTTTTACCTATACCATTAGCTGTCACTTCATTAACATCCACCACTTTTTTAGTATGCATTGTGGTAAGTGCATGGGCTGTATCAGATACAGTCTTACTTACCGTGCTACAACCAACCGTTAATAAAGCTGTCAGTGCACATACTGCACCAATTTTATTAAATACTGGCATTATAGATATCCTTATAACTATAAATCTGATTTTTTTATTCAAGCAAAGGTGCGTGAACCCTACAAGTTAATTTAAATAGTCACTTTGTATCTTGAAATATTTTTAAATCATTAGCTTAGTTTTTAGATGGTGGTAAATCATCATCTGAATCATAAATCATGGTCGTTTTTGGCATGGGTTCAGGGTCAATTGTCTCGTGAAGCCATTCACGCCAAATTGCTAATAAAACAGCTAAAATAACAGGGCCAATAAATAGACCAACTAAACCAAAACTTGCAATTCCACCCAATACACCGAACATAATCAATAAAAACGGAATTTGAGTCGCACCAGAGATTACAAGTGGACGGATCACGTTGTCTGAACTACTTACAATCAGCACACCCCATAAGATGACGCCAATAGCTTCCATAGTTTGACCTTGAGAGAACAACCATAGTCCAACGCCTAAGTAGGAAACAGGAGTACCAAACGGAATTAGGGCTAATAAGAACGTTGCAATGGTGAGAACCATTGGGTTAGGTACACCAGCGACGAAATAACTTAATCCAGCCAGTACTGCTTGAGCAATGGCAGTTAAACCCACGCCATACACAACGGCACGTGTGGTTTCTGAAATTGTGTCGAGATAATGATGAATACGTGGCCCAATTACCATTTCCAAGGCTTTACTCACTTGGGTTAAGATCGTGTGGCCATCACGATAAAAGAAGAAAAGACTTAAAATCGCAAAACAAAGTTTGACGATATTTTTACTAATTTCATTTAATAACACACGCCCATAACTTAAATGGCTTTGTACCCAAGCTGCAATATTCTGAATAGTACTATTAGGGTCTGTGTTAATTTCGTTGAGTGTGCGAGATATTTCTTTACCAATAAACGGAAGATTACGAATAAAATCGGGAACGCTTAAATGACCTGAAAAGACTTGACGCTGTAAATCAAAATAAAGGTTGCGACCTTCATGTTGTAGAATAAAAATAGCACATGTAAATGGTACGCCAACAATTAAAATGACTAAGCTAATCATAACTGTAGCATTTAAATTATTTCGGTTTTCACCAAAAAAATGCTGAATTCTTAAATAAATCGGCCAAGTCATGTAGGCAATAATGGCAGCCCAAAGTACAGGTACAATAAAGTACTTCAGGATGTTAAATCCTAAAAAGATCAGGATAAAAAACAGCCCAAACAATAAAACGCGCTGTAAAGTAGGAGCGTATGGATGCACGAACAAAATTCTCTAATTTTTAAAATAGAATAAGGTCATATTAACTGAAAAATGACCTGAGACAAATTTTAGGCAGGCGTGCTCATTTCTGCATCTTGCCCACCTAAAATAAAGAGATGGTTTTAGAACCACTCAGATTTATCTTCAATCAGTTTATTTAAAAGAGGCTGCCACTGGCTTTGAATTGCAATAAAGTTCTTTTGTGGTTTATCAAATACACTTAAACCTTGCATTGCTAAACTGCCATAAGCACTACGCTCGGCAATCCATGCAATAGGTTCATGTTCGATTTTTTCAAAAAATTGCTGAATATCTTTTGAACTGGCGCTGTTCGGTTTAACTCGGTTTGCAAGTAGTAAAATTTGTACTTTACCTTTACGAATACGCTTAATATCCTGCAAATGCTTGAGAAAACGTCGTGTACTGTCGATATCGAAAAATGAAGGCTGAAGTGGAGTAATAATCGCATGGGCTTCGCTGACTAATTGTTCAGCATGATCACCTGAAAGGGCACCCGGTGCATCAATAATTAAATAGTCTAAATTTTTAGGTGCATCACCAATTGATTTTTCTTGACGCCAGTCGAGGCTTTGAATTACAGCTACGTTATCTGGACGTTGTTTTAACCATTGTAAGGAAGATTTCTGGTTGTCAGAATCTGCCAATGCTACTTTATATCCTTTTTGTGCCAAAGCTGTTGCCAACGTAATGGCTGTCATGGTTTTTCCGCATCCGCCCTTTTGATTTGCAATAAGTATCGTTTTCATAAATTCAGTTATATTCAGCAGCACACTTGTTCTACTTATACCTTAGCATCTTTTTATGTGAAGTAGATGACTGCCTTTGACAAAAGTTTAAGCTACTCCCTAATTTTAGATATGATTGCTCATCTATCGCGATGATGTGTATTTGTTAAGGAAAATTTATGTCCGTATGGCTGGCCATGCTTATTGGTGCTGGTATTGGTATTATTATCACGACGCTCATTTTATCAAATACCCGTAATGGCCGAATCAAGGCTGAATACGAGCAATATATTGCCGAGTTGGAGCTTGAGCATCAACAAGCCCTTGCCCAAGCACAAAAGAGAAGTGTGAATACGAGCCGCGCCGTATTAAAAGGAAAAATGGCAGAACAATTTGCGCCAGTCTTGCCGGAGTTTCAGTATTTGCCAAGTGATGCCAAGTTTATGGGCGACCCAGTTGATTATATTATTTTCGATGGCTATACCGATTTTCGAGATGGAGACGGAACTGCCGATGATATTCAAATTATTTTGCTGGATGTCAAAAGTGGAGGGGCACGTTTAACAAAGGGGCAGCAAGCAATTGCTCAGGTAATTAAGGAAGGGAAAGTTCGCTTTGAAACTTTAAGAATAGATTTTGAAGATTAATAATCTATTTAATTAGGCACAAAAATAGACGAAATTGATCTGTATTGTTACTAAATTCCGATATTTTTTTCATACCTTAGAGCTACCATAAAACGAAGATCTAATGAATTTGATCTAGCAATATTTGAGGTATAAAGCGATGAAAAAACAACGTTTGATGATAGCTTTGCTGGCGACTTTAGGCATGGGTTCAGCACTTGCATCAACCTCGAGTGAATACAATATTGCCAAGGGCTTGCTTCCAGTTGAAAAAGATCAATCAATTTCTGTATTACAACCATTTCAGGGAAATTTTAGGATTTTAGGTTCAAAAATTTATCACAATGATGAGCAAGCCAAATTTTCACCGATTGATTATGCGGTAAGTTGGGGTTTATTTGCTCAACCTGAAATCGCGCGACATATTTCAGTGAAACAATATGACCGCTATTTAAACTGGAAAATAGCAAAACTTCCTGTACCAGCTGAGCAAGCAATGCAGATGGTATCGAATATGCACATTATTCCTGCAAACCCTGAAATCGCCCAACAAATTAAGCAAGTTAAGCGTGGTGATTTGGTTTATTTAAAAGGTGATCTGGTTGAAATCAAAGATAAAGATTTGGTTTGGAAGTCATCTTTGACCCCAACTGATACCGGCGATGGTGCATGTGAACTCTTCCGTGTTCAATCCATTCACTGGGTTGAAAAACAAAATATTTAAATTAAAAAAGCCTTCTTTATAAGAAGGCTTTTTATTGCATGCAGTTAAATTAATGCTGCTGTGAGGCTTTCCAGTACTTTAACTGATTTTGTGCTTGTAAATAGTCAGCAAGCTGTTTGACCTGCTCATCTTTACTTGCCTGCTTATCACTAAAGTTCTTTTCTTGGTTTTCCCAATATTGATAGAGTAAGCCCTGAATATAACGACCTTGTTCAGTTTTTAAATCGAGGTCTTTTAGCATGGTCAATGCTGAGCGCACATTATCAAGCGTACGTTTTTGTTCAAATTCTGTGGTGAGCGTACCTGCCTCATGCATTTTTTCTAGCTCAGTTTCCATTTCATCACTCATTTCAGTAAAGCGGTGATCGTAATCTTCTAGTAGTGCAATATCATGAGCGTCATCCGCAGTAGCTGGGAATTTCTTCACTGGTCTTTCATTGAGTTTTTCTAAGACCTGATCGGTAGATGAACTTGTATGAGATTGTTCAGTCTTTGCTGGCTCATCTGCTTTTTTACAAGCCGTCAATAATAGGCTAGAGCTGAGCAAAGACATTAAGATGATATGAGGCGTTTTTTTAAACATAACTTTCAACCGAACCTATTCTCTATGATTTGACGACGTATTTTTTTGAAAATGATATGCATATGTAATATATGGGAAATCAATCTGATCTTGTGGGCTTAGCCCTGTAAAATCATAAACAATTTTTTCAAACTGAGCTTTGAGCTGTAGTTGATCTTTTTCAGTCATTGCTGCAATAAAACTTGTTGAAAGTAACCGCTTACTCACCACTTGTTCGACAGTACCATGCTGCGATTGCGAAAAAGTATTTAAATTGTCAAAAGTAAATAAATCTTGCTCTTCAAAAACCTTTTTCCACCTTTCACTATGGTAACGAGGTGTATCACCTTCAAGTGGTAGTAGAAAATCCGCTAAGGCTTTTACCCAGTCTGTACTTTCATCGCGCTGGTTCCAAACAAGTCCTAAATGTCCTTGAGGTTTTAATACTCGATGGATTTCGGTCAATGTTTCTATGTTGTCAAACCAATGAAAAGATTGGGCACAAATGACAGCATCAATTTGTTGGTCATTTACCGGAATATTGTGGCTAAAGGCTTGTATAGTTTTAATATCAGGATAGGCTTGCTGAAGCTGTTGTAACATCTCGCCAATTGGCTCTACTGCAATAATATTGGCATGTGTCTGTTTTAAGTAAGGTAAGAATTTGCCAGTACCCGATCCAAGATCGATAACAGTAGAATTTTCATGTATTTGGAGCCGATCTTGTAGCCAACTTACTATTTCTACGGGATAATTTGGTCTAACTTGCTGATAAAGCTCAGCAGCAGAGCTGAAGCCTTTTTGAGCGGCAGGATGTAAGGATTGTGTCATATTTTGCGCTTTTTAATCTGACTGGCATCTATAAAATAAGATACTCCGCAATCATAAATTGGCAAAACACCTATTTTGTTTCATTTTTGACGATGTATGTGGGAGTAAATTTTCTTTCGGTGTGAGCATGGATAAGCAAATTATTTTTGAAGACGAACACATTAGAGCCATTTTTTTACAAGGCGATTCTAATACATTAGTTCTCTCTTTTGGCGATTTGATTACCCGGGCGAGTGGCTTATCTATCAATGCTGAAAAGTCTCTAATAAAGTACCAATACAATGTTATTGGGGTGATGCCAAAACAAAAATCATGGTTTCCAAAGGCCAGTATGGTTGAGCTGGCAAAAGTCATTTTGCCTATTATTCAGCGTTTTAAAAATATTGTAGGTTATGGCGGCTCAATGGGTGGCTATGCAGCAATTAAATATTCGAATTTATTAAATATGAATCGAATCATTGCATTTGTGCCTCAGTATTCAATTGACCCTGAACAAGTTGAAGACCGACGCTATGCTGAGTTCTTCAATGCTGTCGCGAATAAAGACATGCAAATTCAGCCGCAAGATGTAGATGTAAGTCGTGAATACATTATTGTTTATGACCCTTACTTTTCAATTGATCGCGAACATTACTTAAAAATAAAAGAGATCTTGCCAAGTTTACATACAATTCATTTGCCTTTTACAGGACATGAAGCTTTATCTGTATTGGCAAGCTCAAGCCTTTTACATGATTTTATTGAGCATGAATTTGATGAAACATATTTCTATCAACAAGTTCGTAAAATCAAAAAACAAAGTAAGTTCTATTATCGTAATGTTCTTGCAAATGTGCTGACATACCATGACAGCATGTTATTGAAAATATTGCGTCAAAATGACTTTCAGTTAGATGAACGTTATTTAGACAATCCGCTTAAGCAAGCGGTCACACGTAGTCTTATTAAAACAAAGCAAGCTACAGAGCAAGATTTTCAGAAGCTTGGAATTAAAATTCAGTATAGCCAGCAAGCTGAAAACCGTAAAAAAGGTTTGAAAAATCAATTTGATGCAATACTAGTATTTAATTTGATTAATCTAAAGCTTGAAACCTATGCTGTAGATGTAGTGTTGGCAAACCCATCATATTTGATTCCCATTGTGGCAGAACACACTGGGGTTGTTCAGATTGAATTAAATAATGAACTTTATTTGTTAGGGATGAATGACCGAAAAATTATTAAATTGTTTAAACAGGGTGATGCACTCACTTCGGATATGAGTCCGTTTGTTATTAAGCAATATTCTGATTTCTTTGCGTTAAGCTATAAGCAATTAAATTTAAATTGTGATGAACAAGGTGTATGTGATTACGTTGAAAGTTCCATTCAGCCATCTCAACAGTTTGTATTGACCAGTTACTAAGTTATTTCCTCGATTAAATAAAGCTCAAATCTCGAGATTTGAGCTTTATTTTTTGCTTAAAAAATATTTTTTATCAATTTATTTGTATATAAAATTAAAAGTCATTATTTAAATAAATAGTGTGTCTAATTTTTAAATAAAGATAGAGCTAAAAGTAGGTATAGTGAATTAAGTGAAAAATTATTATATTTTAAAAAGTATGATTTTTTAATTTATATAAATTAAAGAAATGATGTAAGATTAATTAAAATACAATAATTATCCTAATAATTATTAATTGTTTGTTTTTTAAATATATTTTATTTGGTTGGCAAAAGATTGCTTAAAATAACTCCACTATTCAAAGATAATTGCATATTTATTTTTTTATCCTAAAATGATTTTTTACTAAATTGTCGTTACAGTTTTTTATATGCAATCATTAAATTATCGGAATAATGATGCATCGCAACATGGAAGTTCTGCACCTTTGAAACGAGCAATGAGTACTCGACATTTGGTGATGATCTCCCTTGGCGGTGCCATAGGTACAGGTCTTTTTCTTGGGTCTGGCGACGTAATCTCTCAAGCAGGTCCAATTGGCGCAATTATCTCTTATTTCTTGGGCGGTTTAATTGCCTATACTGTTATGCTGTGTCTCGGTGAGCTAGCGGTTCATGTCCCTGAGTCTGGCTCTTTTGGTGAATACGCACGGCGTTATATCGGTCCAGGTACGGGGTATATGATTACTTGGCTATATTGGCTGACTTGGACTGCAACTTTGGGGACTGAGTTTACCGCTGCGGCCTTGTTGGTTCAGGAGTGGTTTCCATCTACCTCGGTGTGGGCTTGGACTCTTTTCTTTGGCGCCTTGGTTTTCTTTCTTAATGTAAGTTCAACCCGCTTATTTGCAGAGTCTGAATTTTGGTGTAAAAGTAATCACCATTATCTGTTTTATTGGTTTGGGGCTGCTTGCAATTTTCGGCTTTATTCCTTATCAGGGGCATGAAACAGCACCATTGTTCAGTAATTTGACTGCTCATGGTTGGTTCCCAAATGGTCTTTTCCCAATTTTTGCCACTATGCTTATCGTTAACTTTGCATTTTCTGGCACAGAATTAATTGGGGTGGCGGCTGGCGAAGCTGAGAATCCAGCAAAAACAGTTCCTAAGGCAATTAATGCGGCTATTTGGCGCTTATTGATTTTCTTTGTTGGTACGATTGTAGTGATTAGTTCACTATTGCCATACCACCTAGCAGGTCTTAGTGCAAATGATGTGAGCAGTAGCCCATTTGTGACTGTATTTAATTACATTGGTATTCCGTATGCAGAGGATATTATCCGTTTTGTAATTATTACAGCTTTACTATCAGCTGCTAACTCGGGTTTATTTGCTGCATCACGTATGATGTGGTCGCTTTCAGCAAAAAATCAATTACCTAAAATTTTCGCGAAACTCACGCCGTCTGGAACACCTATTATTGCCATTATTGTGACAATGTTTGGTGCTATTCCAGGATTGCTTTCAGAACAATTTGCACCAGAAACAATTTTTAAAAATTTGTTGGGTGTTGCTGCTTTTACAATGGTTGTCGTTTGGATTGCAATTTGTATTTCGCAATTTAACTTCCGTAGACAGTGGTATAAGTCAGGAAAAACAGTAAAAGATCTACGTTTCGCTGCACCACTTTTTCCTCTTACTCCAATTGTAGGTGGGCTATTCTGTATAGTTACTTGTATCAGTATGGTATTTGATCCTTCTATGCAAGTAGGCTTTATCTGCTGCATTATTTTTATCTTGCTATGCTATGTCAGCTATTTCATCTTTTATCGTAAAAAAGATATAGCTCAAAACTAAGTCTTTTGCTTACTTGGTTGTGTTGATTGAAGGCTCCTTATGGGGCCTTTTTTCATGGGCGCAACTTGAGCTTTAAAGTGAGTTTTATATATTTTTTTTGAAAATGATTTTTTTGTTTTGATAATAAAACCAAATATTGACACATAAATTAACCACTTGTCGGAATATTATTAATAGCTAATTATTATAAGTTTTTAAATAAGTATATGTTTATCATGGTTATTTAATAAAGAGATTGTTTAAATATTTATATATCTTTGTTTTGAATTAGAGAAACTGAATAAATATTATGAAAATTTATAGAAATTTTAAGAATTTTTTGAAAATTTTTGTTAATTAAGTAATTGTTATTAAATGATAATTTTTTAATCATTTTTAATTTTAATATTTTTTTAATTTCCATAAAATAAAATTATTATAGTGTAGTGTTTTTTTAGGTCTGGTTACTTTTTTATTATAAAAAATAGAGAAAATTGATTATTTTTTCTCTGCTTGTTTATTTTAAAATGTTCTAAATTAACTTGCTCTGTGCTATATTTACTTAAAGATTTTATGTCTATATGAAGGCTTGATTAACTCGCTTGAGTAGTGATGTGAAACTTGCAGTATTACTGAACAATTTTTATTTAAAAAGACTAATGGAGGGATCTATCGATTAGTCAAAAATAATTTTAGGGACTTATGGTTTTTTTGTTTCATGAACCCTAGTTCTTTTTAACTCCCAAACGGTTATGTCACCTCTTTTGTACTTATTTCCAGTCGACTTATTTGAGTTGGTTGCGGTGGAACTTTTGCTTTTATAAAGACTTTTTATAAATGGCAGATGAGGCAAAAGAAAGAATATTGTAAAAGATATCGATATATAAAAGTAAATCGTACTTTTGATATCACAAGATGGAATTTAAAAGGTCTAAAGCTTTAGAAGAGCTGAAGATTTTATAAATAAATCAAAACATTGTTATTGCAAGGTTTTGGTTGCTGAATAATAAAGACTGCAGATTTATCACATCTGAGTCTGTGTAGGTAGATAGGAAAAAAGATGTCAGATCTTTCATACGTAAACGAACATAGCGATGCATGGCAAACTTACTTGGCTCAAATTGACCGTGTAGCGCCATACTTAGAACATTTAGCTGATTATATCGATACTTTAAAACGCCCTAAGCGTGCGCTTATTGTGGACGTGCCAATTGTAATGGACGACGGTTCAATCCAGCACTTTGAAGGCTACCGTGTACAACACAACTTGTCTCGTGGTCCTGGTAAAGGTGGTGTTCGTTACCATCCAAATGTTGACTTAAATGAAGTGATGGCATTGTCTGCATGGATGACAATTAAAACTGCAGTTTTGAACTTGCCATTTGGTGGTGCAAAAGGTGGTATCCGTGTTGACCCACGTAAATTATCAAATCGTGAATTAGAGCGTTTAACTCGCCGTTATACGACTGAAATTGGTCACATTATCGGACCTCAAAAAGATATTCCTGCTCCAGATGTTGGTACAAATGCCAATATTATGGGTTGGATGATGGATACCTACTCTACTAGCCAAGGTCACACAGTGACTGGTGTTGTAACTGGTAAACCAGTGCACTTAGGCGGTTCTTTAGGTCGTGTGAAAGCAACTGGTCGCGGTGTATTCGTTACTGGTCGTGAAGTTGCTGCAAAAATCAACTTACCAATTGAAGGCGCGAAAGTTGCTGTTCAAGGTTTTGGTAACGTAGGTAGTGAAGCTGCTTTCTTATTTGTTGAATCAAAAGCAAAAATCACTCACGTTCAAGACCACACTGGCACAATTTTCAATGCTGATGGTATTGATCTTGTTGCGCTACGTGATCACGTAAATGCAAACCAAGGTGTTGGTGGTTTTGCTGGTGCACAAGCAATTGCAGATGAAGATTTCTGGACTGCAGAAGTAGACATCATTATTCCTGCTGCATTAGAAGGCCAAATTACAGTTGAGCGTGCTGAAAAACTTAAAGCTAAGTTGATTTTAGAAGGCGCGAACGGCCCGACTTATCCTAAAGCTGAAGATGTATTAGTTGAGCGTGGCATTGTTGTAGTTCCTGACGTTGTATGTAACGCCGGCGGTGTAACTGTAAGTTACTTCGAATGGGTTCAAGACATGGCGAGCTATTTCTGGAGCGAAGAAGAAATCAACGAGCGTTTAGACAAGTTGATGGTTCAGGCAATGGATGACGTTTGGAATACAGCGAACAAGAATGCTTGTACTTTACGTACAGCAGCTTACATCTTGGCATGTGAGCGTATCTTAAAAGCTCGTAAAGAACGCGGTATTTTCCCAGGCTAATCTGAGGAAACTACCTTTTAGGAAAGGTGGGCCGAGCAAATATAAAGGATGTTATAGGGTTATTTGTTCGGTCCCTTTTTCTAAATGAATTAAATTAAAGACAGTAAGACAGATTAAATAAATTAAATAGATACTGAGGTAAGCATGGAACAGCCAATTTCTGTAACTCGAAGCAACTTTAATGACTGGATGGTTCCAGTATTTGCACCGGCAAATTTCATTCCGGTACGTGGTGAAGGTTCACGTATCTGGGATCAAGAAAATAAAGAATATATCGATTTTGCAGGCGGGATTGCAGTAAATGCATTAGGTCATGCGCATCCAGTGGCAGTCAATGCGTTAACAGAACAAGCAAAAAAACTTTGGCACGTCGGTAATGGTTATACCAATGAACCAGTACTACGCCTTGCTAAACAACTCACCGAAAATACATTTGCCGATAAAGTATTCTTCTGTAACTCAGGTGCAGAAGCGAATGAAGCAGCATTAAAACTGGCTCGTAAAGTTGGACTCGACAGCGGTATTGCAGGTAAAAGTGGCATTGTGGCATTTAACAATGCTTTCCACGGCCGTACCTTATTTACCGTTTCAGCAGGCGGCCAGCCAAAATATTCACAAGACTTTGCACCACTTCCAAACGGTATTAGCCATGTTGCTTATAATGATTTAGAAGCAGCTAAAGCAGTCATAAATGAACAAACTTGTGCAGTAATTGTAGAGCCTGTACAAGGTGAAGGCGGAGTTATTCCGGCTGATATCGAATTTTTAAAAGGTTTACGTGAACTGTGTGATCAGTTCGGTGCCTTACTTATTTTTGATGAAGTACAAACTGGTGTGGGCCGTACAGGTGCACTTTATGCCTACATGAACTACGGTGTGATTCCAGATGTACTTACGACTGCAAAAGCATTGGGCGGTGGTTTCCCGGTCGGTGCAATGTTAACAACTGATAAATTTGCACCGCATTTTTCTGTCGGTACACATGGTACGACTTATGGTGGTAATCCGTTAGCAAGTGCGGTTGCAGGTGCAGTTTTTGAGTTTATTAATACACCAGAAGTACTTGAAGGCGTAAAACACCGTCATCAATATTTCCTTGATGCCTTAAATACTTTAAATGCTGAATATCAAGTATTTGATGAAATCCGTGGTCAAGGTCTATTGATTGGCTGTGTACTAAAAGCTGAATATGCAGGTAAAGCGAAAGACATTACCACATGGGCAGGCGAAGAAGGATTACTCGCTTTAATCGCAGGCCCTAACGTGGTTCGTTTCACTCCTTCTCTAATTATTCCTGAACAAGATATTGATGAAGGGATTGCTCGTTTAAAAAGAGCTTTGGCAAAGTTGGCTAAATAAAAAAAAGGAAAGCTAGCCATGATGATTGTCCGTCATGCCGAGTTTCGAGACCTTGAAGATATTTATAAATTAGCAGGTAAGTCAGGTGTTGGCCTGACTTCCTTGCCACAAAATATGGATACGCTTTCGGCTCGAATTTCACGTACTCGCAATACTTTAAATGGCAATGTTCATAAGAGTGAACAGGGATATTTGTTTGTTCTGGAAGATACCGAAGCTCAACGTGTTATTGGTGTAAGTGCAATTGAGGTTGCGGTAGGTTTAATTGAACCTTGGTACAACTTTCATGTGGGAACACAAGTACACGCTTCAAAAGCATTAAACGTATATAAATCATTACCAACTTTATTTTTAAGTAATGACAGAACAGGAAGTAGTGAGCTCTGTACATTATTTTTAGATCCGGAACGCCGTGAAAATCAAAACGGTAAATTTTTATCGAAAATCCGTTTTATGTTTATCGCAGCATTTAAGCAATATTTTGAGAAAAAATTAATTGCGGAAATGCGTGGCTACTCTGATGAAAATGGATGTTCACCTTTTTGGGATGCGATTGGGCACCATTTTTTCAATATGGATTTCTCAACTGCAGACTATTTAAGTGGTATTGGCCAAAAAGTTTTTATTGCCGAGCTGATGCCACGTTTTCCAGTCTATGTCGACCTTTTGCCAAAAGATGCGCAAGAAGTGATTGGAAAAATGCATCCACATACTTTGCCTGCTTATCATGTGCTTGAATCAGAAGGTTTACGTTATCAAGGATATGTCGATATTTTTGATGCGGGTCCAACTATTGAAGCGAATATTGATGAGTTGCGTGCAGTCAAAGAAAGTCAACTCTTAAACGTCAAAATTACCAATGAAGCAACAGTAGGTAAAACACAATACCTTGTTGCCAATGATAATTACCACGACTATCGGGCCATGTTATTGAAGCTTGATCTCGTAGATAACACTTTAAATTTAACGCATGAACAAGCTGAAAAACTCGGTGTACAAGAAGGTCACGCTGTTCGTGTGTTATCACTAAATCCTATGGAAGTATCCTGATGTCAAACTCTTTATTTATAAACGGTGTCTGGTTACAAGGCAGCGGTACAACATTTGTAAAAACAAACCCGGTTGATAACCAAACTGTATGGTCAGGTGCTGAAGCTACGGCTAGTGATGTTGAGAAAGCTTGCCAAGCTGCTCGTATAGCATTCCCAGCGTGGGCGCGTTTAGCTTTTGCTGAGCGTGTGGCGATTGTAGAAAAGTTTGCAGCTTTGCTTGAAGAAAATAAAAAGCATTTAGCGGAAGTGATTAGCCAAGAAACCAGTAAGCCTTTTTGGGAAACATTAACTGAAGTTCAGTCAATGATTGGCAAGGTTGCAATTTCGATTCGTGCTTATCACCAACGTACCGGTGAAAGCTCAACTGAAATGGCAGATGGAGTGGCATCTTTACGTCACCGCCCACATGGCGTACTTGCAGTTTTTGGTCCATATAACTTCCCGGGCCACTTGCCGAACGGACATATTGTTCCAGCGTTACTTGCTGGTAACACAGTTGTATTCAAACCAAGTGAATTAACGCCTTGGACTGCTGAAGAAACTGTAAAACTTTGGCAACAAGCCGGTTTGCCAAATGGTGTAATGAATTTGGTGCAAGGTGGTCGTACCACGGGTGAAGCGCTAGCTGCCTCACATGAAATTGATGGCCTCTTGTTTACTGGAAGTGCAAACACAGGTTATCACCTACACAAACAAATGGCGGGTGCTCCTGAGAAAATTCTTGCGCTTGAAATGGGCGGCAATAATGCATTGATTATCGATGAAATCGAAAATATGGATGCTGTTGTTAACCTCACTATTCAATCTGCATTTGTTTCGGCAGGGCAGCGTTGTACATGTGCGCGCCGTATCTTGGTAAAAAATGGTGCGCAAGGCGATGCATTTATTCAACGTTTTGTTGAGGTTGCTAAAAACTTAAAAGTTGGTCGTTGGAACGATGAGCAACAACCATTTATGGGCGGCGTAATTTCATCGGCTGCTGCAACAAACATGATGAATGCTCAGCAAAAGTTGCTTGAGCTTGGTGCAAAAAGCTTGTTGCCAATGACACGTCCTCAAGAAGACAGCTCATTACTTACTCCAGGCATTATTGACGTAACAGGTGTGGCGGGTATTCCAGATGAAGAATATTTCGGTCCGCTTACCACTATTCAGCGTTATGACAGTTTTGATGAAGCATTAAAAATTGCCAATGCAACTCGTTTTGGCTTGTCGGTTGGTTTGGTTTCTCCAAAACGTGAACTGTTTGATGACTTACTCATTGAAGCACGTGCCGGAATTGTGAACTGGAACAAACCATTAACAGGAGCATCGAGTGCAGCACCATTTGGTGGTGTAGGAGCTTCAGGTAATCACCGTGCAAGTGCATTTTATGCTGCTGACTACTGTGCTTGGCCAATGGCTTCACTCGAAAGTGAAAGCTTGACGTTGCCAGAAAAATTATCTCCAGGGATTGTGTTGCCTTAACACTAGGGAAAGAAAAAATGAAAGGATATGAAGTAAATTTTGATGGTTTAGTGGGACCAACACATCACTATGCGGGTTTGTCTTTTGGTAATGAAGCATCGACCAAAAACCGTAATAATTTATCTAACCCAAAATTGGCGGCGAAACAAGGCTTATTAAAAATGAAAGCTTTGGCTGACATGGGCATGAAACAAGGAGTACTTGCTCCGCATGAGCGTCCACATGTTCCGATGTTACGCCGTTTAGGTTTTACCGGAGATGACATTAGTGTTGTGGCTCAAGCAATGCGTTATTCACCAGAGCTACTGTCATCTTTAAGCTCAGCTTCTCCAATGTGGACTGCAAATGCTGCGACTGTTTCACCTTCGGCTGATAGCCAAGATGAGCGCGTGCATTTTACAGCGGCTAACCTGAACAATAAATTTCACCGTTCAATTGAAGCTGAAACTACAAGCCAAGTTTTACAAGCCATCTTTAAAAATGAACGTCATTTTGTACACCATGAAGCTTTACCGCAAGTGGCTTTGTTCGGTGATGAAGGGGCAGCAAATCACAATCGTTTAGGTGGTGATTATGCTAAACGCGGTGTTCAGGTGTTTGTTTATGGTCAACAACATTTAAATAATGGTTTACCGGGACCAAAACGTTATCCTGCACGTCAGACACGTGAAGCGAGCGAGGCAATTGCACGATTGCACCGTTTAGATGAATCACATACCGTTTTTGTTCAGCAAAACCCGGATGTAATTGATCAGGGCGTTTTCCATAACGATGTGATCGCGGTAAGTAACCAGCAGGTTTTATTCCACCATCAACATGCATTTTTAAATCAAGATCAGGCATTTGCCGAAATTCGTCAGAAAATGGCAAGCCTCGGTGAAGACTTTATTTCAATTGAAGTGCCTGAAAACCGTGTGACTGTGGACGATGCTGTTGCAACATATTTATTTAATAGTCAGATTTTGACTCGTCCAGATGGCGGAATGACCATTGTTGTGCCTGAAGAGTCTCGCCAAAATGCTGCAGTGTGGAGCTATTTGAATGACATGATTCAAATGGGTACACCAATTGATGCAATTCAGGTTTATGACTTGCGTGAAAGTATGCGTAACGGTGGTGGTCCGGCTTGTTTACGTTTACGTGTAGCATTAAATGAAACCGAATTAAATGCCGTAAATCCCAAAGTTCTCATGAATGATCAATTGTTTATGACACTTAATCAGTGGGTAGATAAACACTATCGTGATCGTTTAGCACAAGAAGATTTGGCAGATCCGCATTTACTCATGGAAAGCCGTATGGCACTTGATGAACTGACTAAAATTTTAGGTTTAGGTTCGGTTTATCCTTTCCAAAAATAATGAGGAGGTGACATGCAAGATTTTCTAGCATTAACCTTACAAGGTGAGCAACCTGCAACGCGCGAGGGAAAACAAGCAAATTTTTCTTGGCGTTGGTTAGGTGAGGGACTTCTTGAATGTACACCACATGCGCAGTACGACAAAGCTGTCGTACTGTCAGCTGGAGTACATGGGAATGAAACGGCACCAATTGAATTGCTATCTCATCTTTGCACCGGTTTATTTGCCGGGCGTTTAAAGCTTGCGGTGAGATTATTGCTTGTATTGGGTAATCCCTATGCGATGCGTCAAGGCAAGCGTTATGTACATGACGATGTAAACCGTATGTTCTGTGGTGGGTATAAAAATCTGCCTGTAACTGAAGAATCTAAGCGTGCTGAGGTTTTAGAGCAAACTGTTGCCACCTTCTTTCAGGAAAGTTCGAGTCAGGCAAAACGTTATCATTATGATTTGCACACAGCAATTCGGGCTTCATTATTGCCAACATTTGCTTTATTTCCATATCAAACGCATGGCTATGATGCTGATTTAACAGCAAGTCTTGAAGCAGCTGATTTGGATGCTTTGGTTTATCATAATGCGGTAGGTAAAACATTTACCCATTTTACGAGTGAGAATTTTAAGGCGGCGAGTGCAACTTTAGAGTTAGGCAAAGCATTGCCATTTGGACAAAATGACTTGAGTCAATTTGCTTCAATTGATGAAGTCATTCGTAACGTGGTTTCTGAGCAAGCTTTACCAGTGCGGAATAAACCAAAAATTCGTGTGTTTCAGGTATCTGACTCTTTAATAAAAAAAGATGAAGAGTTCCACATGAATTTATCTGCTGAGGCTCCAAACTTTTCAACTTTTACTAAAGGCGAAATCATTGCGACTCAGCCTTCTGGTAACTATGTAGTTGAACAAGATCAGGTCTGGATTTTATTCCCAAACCCGAATGTGAAGATCGGTTTACGTGCAGGCCTGGTTTTAACTGAAACAATCTGAATAGTTAATTTTAGGCAAATAAAAAAGGGCGATGAATCGCCCTTTTTTTATTGCTAACTTAATTAGTTAGTACCGAAAAGACCTTTAATAAAAGATTTCTTTTCGCCTTTTTGTGTAGACGCTTGAGCGCCTGCATTTACGTTTGCATTTGCATTAATACCAGCAACATTAACACCAACGTTTACACCTGTTTGAGCGTTAACTCCATGAGCTGGTTGAGCTGTATTTAATTTTGCTTGAGCATCAGCTTTAGTGTCAGCAACGAATTCTTTTTGCTCAGCTTGGTTTTGAGCTACACGAGTTTTTACTGCATCTACATGCGCTTGGGCATTAGTTTGTTTTTCAGCAGTAAATTCTTTTTGGTCAGCTTGTTTTTCTGCAACTTTAGTTTTTACAGCATCAACACGTGCTTTAGTATCAGCTTTAGCTTCAACTGCTAGATTTTTAGTACCATTTACAGCTTTAGTCGCTACATCTTTAGTACCTGTTACTGCCTCGGTAGCAAAATGCTTAGTACCATTTGCAGCTTTAGTCGCTACATTTTTAGTAGAAGAAAGTTCAGTCACTTTTCCTGTTGTTTTTTTAGTTGCTTTAACCGTAGTGTCAGCAGCTACATGACCCGCATGCTTTGCTGTGCTGCCTACAGTGTGTGCAGTATTTTTGACTGTATTGGCTACGCCACTAACAAGACCACCCGGTTGTACGTTGACTTGAGCAGAAGCACCTGCATTAACGCCCGCACTTTGTGCAAAAATAGAGGCAGAAGCAAGAACACTTGCAGTAACGATAGCTGTTTTCATCATTTTCATTGCGATATCCTTCAAAGAATATACCCTTTTAGTGAGGTATTTCATAAACGCAATTGCATCATAGCTAAGGAAATATGAGCTTGGGAACTCACTTCATCAAAACGTTACAACAGTGTTACATTGAGTAAACAGACTAGGGATAAATTGTGAAGATTAATAAAAATTAATAATAAAGTGAAAAAGAACATTTATTTTTTAGTTATTCTTATTAAGCTGGTCCTATTTCCATCTTACAGCTTTTTAACCTTCATCTCCTAAATTTTTCTATTGTTGTTCATGTGATACATGCCTATATCTCTAAATGTGATGTGTTTCTCATTATTTATTGGAGAAAACGGCATAATAATTGCTTATTATGAGAATATAGTGCTTTTTTAGCACTTTTTTGAACCTTATTCTGCCAGAAATATAAACGTAAAGGGCAGAACTGTATTTTTGCTTATTCGAGAAAAGATATTTTAGCTTTTCTCATGTTTATACATTTTATGAAATAGAAATTTCACATGAAATGTAATTCAAGAAATGTCTCTTTATTTCGAATAATCAAAAATAAATATAGATATCTATAAACAAAAGAACAGAGATCTTAAATGATGAAAATTATAGCTTCCCTACTTGTAATAGTCGGCTTGATCGCCGTTGTTCTTTATTTCAAACCCACAAGCGGTGCATCTGATGTGTTCAATTCTGCTTTACATGAGACGAATTCACCGCAACCAGATACTTCATCTTCCCTTTCTAAACTTAAGGAGCCTACTCAACCTAAAAACGTATCTTTAAATTCAAACCACTCTCAACCGGTATCAGCAGATGCCGTTCCTTTCTATGACACAAAAAGTGATCCTTCGATTCAACCGATTGATCCAGAAAAAGATCCAGCAAATGAAATAAAAGCGAAATAAGCAAATTGTTAGTTGAAAAACTACGGAGAAAAATAATGCAAAGTAAAACGTTGTTTCTATTAGGTCTATGTACAATTTTCAGTACAACTGTGTCCGCTCTTCCTTTGGATTCCAAAGGGGCCAAACAGCGGTTAAGTCAGGCAGCAAAACAAAAAGTGTTCCAAGGTAAAATAGATTTAGATGCCTTGGTTAGTAATGATTCAAACGATTTAATTGTCGAATACAATATTCCTTCATCGAGCGTACCTTCCGGTTTAGAACGGCGAAGTTATATTGCTACAAATAAAAAGAATCTTCAGACAAGGTTTAATCGTGCCGGCGGTGTACAAGTACTTCGGGATTACAATAACCTGCCTTTGGCTTTTTATCGGATTAGTAACCGTGAGGCTTTAGTATCTTTATTAAATGATCCGAACGTTAAAGCAGTTTATCCAAACCGTATTAACCGTACTACAACTACTGAAAGTTTGCCTTTGATTAATCAACCACAAGCCAATACCAATGGTTTTACGGGGGAGGGATCGAGTGTTGCTGTGCTGGATACAGGGGTAAATTATCTACATTCAGATTTCGGATGTACCGCTGTGAATACTCCATCAAGTACTTGCCGTGTGGTTTATTCTTTTGATAGTGCACCAGATGATGGCACTTTGGATGATGATGGGCATGGCAGTAACGTTTCCGCTATTGTGTCGAAAGTCGCTACTAAAACTAAAATTATTGGTATTGATGTCTTTAGAAAGGTCAGATCCCAAGGGAAGTGGGTAAGCACTGCTTATGATAGTGATATTCTCGCGGGGATTAACTGGGCTGTAAACAATGCACAAACCTATAATATTAAAGCGGTGAATTTGAGCCTTGGTGTGCCGGGAGTCAAATATACCTCTGAGTGTAGCGATAGCAGTTATGGAACAGCATTTGCCAATGCGCGAGCTGCTGGCGTGGTTCCGGTTGTAGCCTCTGGTAATGATGCCTTCCCTGACGGCATTTCATCTCCTGCTTGTGTGGCAGGAGCAGTAAGGGTAGGTGCTGTTTATGATAGTAATATTGGTGGTGTGTCATGGGGTAACCCCGTGAAATGTTCTGACCCAACTACAGCAGCAGATAAGGTAGCCTGCTTTAGTAATGGGGGAAGCCTTGTGACTTTATTGGCGCCGGGTGCAATGATTACCGCAGGTGGCTATACCATGGGCGGTACCTCTCAAGCGACACCACACGTGGCAGGCGCGATTGCTCTATTGAGAGCGAATAGCGTGAGTCCAACAGAAAGTATCGATCAAACCATTAGCCGGTTAAAAGCTACGGGTAAACCTATTACTGACTCAAGAACGGGCTTGGTTTTCCCACGGATTGATTTACTGGCGGCAACCAATGGTTTAACCGTTAACTAAATAGCATATTTATAATTTTTTATTAGGTCCAAAAAATTTAAATGGCTATGGCTCGTTGCAAAAGATAACTTCTGCAACGAGTTTTTTTATGAAAAAGCCTTAATCACACTTTGCTAAGTTATCTTTACTAAAATTACTTTGAAGTTTTTTGAAATTATTTTGAATTTCGGGATCTTGGATATTAAAAGTGGTAGAGCTTTTGGTTGTCGAATTGGTCGCTTGACTTAATATGCCAGAAGAGTCTGGATATTGCTCTGTAAATGATTGAGCTGAAATCAGGCCTTTATTATTAAAAATCCAATGTTCAGTTACTTGTCCACCACCTAAATAACCCGTAAATTCAATCATACAAGCTTGCTTATCGTGTTTAATGAGTTTGGCTACATTGCCTGTAG
Organism: Acinetobacter sp. AKBS16; assembly: GCF_002899995.1. Taxonomy (NCBI): domain Bacteria; kingdom Pseudomonadati; phylum Pseudomonadota; class Gammaproteobacteria; order Moraxellales; family Moraxellaceae; genus Acinetobacter; species Acinetobacter sp. AKBS16. The sequence continues at coordinate 56,817 of NZ_POYH01000027.1, forward strand.
TGGTTGGATAAGCTTCGATATTGGTATCTTGTTCTAAAACTTGTGCCTGAGGATAAGAAGAAAGAGGTGCGGTAGTTGCACATGCAGTTAATGCTAAGCAGCACAGGGTAGAAAAGAGAAGTTTTTGACTGTTCATAAGGCAGGTTCCTAGCTCTTTGTAGTTGATGTATGTCTTTTTTAAAGTGTGTTTCTTTGGAAGCGCGATATGATCGCGCTACTCTGATTTAATTTTAATTGGCAGTCGTACTAGATTTACTTAGCTCACCTTGTTCGATTGGAATATTTTCACCGTTTCTACTGCTGGTGATATTTTGCTTAGCTTGTTCTATTTTCTGTTCAGTAAATACTTTGGCTGTATCCGCTTTTTGTTGAACAACTTCTGCTTTTTCGGCGGTAAATTCTTTCGTATCTTTCCATTTTTCACTAATTTTATTTGAAGTTTTTTCAGAAGCGCCTTGAATAGAATCTCCTAAATTTTGAATGCCTTTTCCTGTTTTATATAACAGTACGCGGCCTAAGCTTGGATTATCACCATAAGGCATTGTCTTAGAAGTTGCTTCATTCACTTGTTGAGGTTGAGGTGTTTCAGCAAAGAGAGATGATGAAACCAAGATAGAGCTTGTAATACATAAAATTTTTATGGCTTTCATTTTGGATTAATCTCCCCAATGACTATCAAAATATGGATAGCTGATCTTACTGTTAAAAATAAATCTTGTGCAGACATGAGATAAAACCCATACGATTCGATTACGAGAAATCATCATTTGAAGGGAATAGCATCATTACCCAAATGCTTTATAAACAAAACTCAGACTTAATCAATTCTATAAACATGTCTCTCGCTTTATGGTTGCTGACATTTTTATGCCAGAAAAAATGATTTTGCATAAAAGCAAGATATTCAAATTTATAACTTTGGATATGCACTAAATTTTTATATTGTTCATAAATACTCTTAGGCACTAACGCCACTCCAGAACCCGCACTTACACACCCAATAATGGTGGCATAACTGGTAATACTGGTGATAGGGAGAGAGATATTCTTCAGTTTAAGCCATTCTTCAAGAGCTGCGCGGTAAGGACAGCCTTCAGTCCACATAAAAATTTCTTTACCAATCAGATCTTCTTGGCAATGAATTTCTCCTAAAGAATGAGATGCAATTAAGACCATGTCTTCTTGATAAATACTAAGTTTATTGAGCATAGGAAACTCAATATTGCCTGCAACAATTGCACCATCAAGTTTGTGCTGAGAAATATCGACTAGTAGCTGTTTCCATGTGCCAGTAATAATTTGAATAGAAACTTCTGGATAACGTTGATGATATTTTGCAAGTAAGTTGGGCAGGCGAGTTGTAGCAGAAGATTCAATAGCTCCAATTTTGAGCGGGCCAGAGGGCGGTGCATCTGGATGAATACTTCGTTTCGCTTCATCGCATAGCGCTAAAATTTTATGGCAATAATCGAGAAAGATTTCTCCTGATGGGGTGAGTTTTAAGCTTTTTCCTTCACGATAAAACAGCGGTGCGCCTAGTTCTTCTTCAAGTTGCTTAATGCGTGTAGTGATATTGGAGGGTACGCAATGTAGTTGTAGTGATGCTTTAGCCATGGTTCCGCATTCAACCACGGTTTGAAACATTTTTAACTGGGTAATATCCATATTTAATCATTCACTTTTAATGAATATTTGACTCAATATAAGTTAATTTTATTCAACTATCTATGCGCATATGATGAAAGAGTTCCATTTCATTAGTGCAGATTTAACATGGCAATTTCTCTTGCTGCCGAAACCCAGCCTCCAGCATTTAAGCTCTACTTATGTATTGCTGTAACCGTTTTTTGTTGGGGCTATTCGCCTATTGGTGTACATAGTGCTTTGCATTCATATACACCGCAGCATATAGCCTTGCTTCGCTTTTTAATTGCTTCATTTTTTTTATTACTTCTGGTCATAAAAAAAGGAATTCAGCCTTTAAAGTGGAAAGATGTTCCTGCGCTTGCTGTATTAGGGTTTTTCTCTGTAACGCTGCATCATTTGCTGATAAATACGGGGCAGCAATATGTAACTGCTGTCGCATCTAGTATTTTGAGCCAATCTATTCCGCTATTTACCTTTATTATTTCGGTTTTGCTTTTTAAAGAACAAATCAGTTTTAAAAAGTGGTTGTGTATTTTGCTAGGGCTTTGTGGCGCCGTGTTAGTGGTCAGCGGAGATCATGGTTTTGGTATGCCGAGCCCTTATAGTTTGTTGATTGTTTTAGCTGCAATTGCATGGGGGCTTTATTTTAATTTATATAAAAAATTTGCCTTAAATTATGATGCCTTGAGCATGATGTGCTACATCATTTGGTTCGGGACCCTTCCTTTACTATTTTATAGTGCTCATTTACCTAGTGAAATTTTACATGCCACTTGGCAAGCCAATATGTCGGTTATCTTATTGGGTATTTTCCCAAGTGCGATGGCTTATGTACTTTGGGGATATGTACTTAAAAATATGCCGTTAACGATTGCATCGAATTTTTTGTATTGCTCGCCTATTGTCGCCATGAGTTTGGCAGTTATTTTCTTAAATGAAAAACCATCAATGATGGTGCTGCTGGGTGGAGTGATTATTGTGGGGAGTTTGGTATGGATGAATTGGGGGAATAGGCGTACTATCGAATAAGCTATGTCATGCGCTACTTGCTTTAAGAGAATGAGATGATTGTTGTTACCTTGACCTATAAAAAACCATTAGCCGAAGTTGATGCAGTACTGAAACAGCATATTGCATTTTTAGATGATTATTACGAGCAAAAGAAATTTTTAGCGTCGGGACGCCGGGAAAATAGAGTAGGTGGTGTAATTTTAGTTCTAAGCTCTTCGATTCAAGAGGCTGAAGAGATTATGAAAAATGATCCGTTTTATAGTCATGATGTGGCCGATTATGATTTTATGTGGTTTGAGCCATCGAAAAGTTTAGAAGAAATTAAAGAGTTTGTTTAACGTAAAAAATAAAGGGATCTATAAAAGATCCCTTTATTTAGTCATAAGCTAATTAGCTTTGCAACACACTCACATCAGCCACAGCAGTAAACAAGTGACGTAACTGAGCCAATAAACGTAAACGGTTTGCTTTTAGGTCAGCATCATCTGCCATAACCATTACACCATCAAAGAATGCATCAATCGGCGCGCGAAGTGCTGCAAGCTTAGAAAGGGCAGCAGTATAGTCTTTTGCTGTAAGTAATGGTTCAACGACAGGAGTCACTGCTTGAAGCTCAGCAAATAATGCTTTTTCAGCATCTTCAACCAAGTTCGCTTCAACGACAGAACCTTCTGGTGCTGCTTCTTTTGCAAGAATGTTAGCAACACGTTTGTTTGCAGCAGCAAGCGCAGCAGCTTCAGGTAACGTACGGAAGTGGTTAACAGCATTTACACGTTTGTCAAAATCAAGTGGAGATTTTGGTGCAAGTGCTTGAACGGCTTGAAGGACGTCAACAGCAACGCCTTGGTCTTCATACTTAGCACGGTAACGACCTTCCAAGAATGCAACTGCGTCAGCACGAGTTTTGTCATGGTCTTTAACGATATCGCCATAACCTTGAAGCGCAAGATTCACTAACTCTTCAATCGTTACATCTAATTCATTTTCAATGATTAAACGTAAGATACCAATTGCTGAACGACGAAGTGCAAACGGGTCTTTAGAACCTGTAGGCGCTTGTCCAATACCAAAAATACCAACAAGCGTATCTAAACGGTCAGCAAGGGCAATAGTTGTACCTGTTTTGGTTTTAGGTAAAACATCACCTGCAAATTTTGGTAAGTATTGTTCACCTAAAGCTTCTGAAACTTCAGTATTTTCACCTTCAATACGTGCGTAGTAAGTACCGGCAATACCTTGAAGCTCTGGGAACTCACCTACAAGTTCAGAAGTTAAGTCACATTTAGCAAGTAATGCTGCTTTTTCAGCATCAGCTGGGTTTGCACCAGTGATTGAAGATAATGCAACTGCAAGTTTTGCAATACGTGTTGATTTGTCCCAAAGCGTACCAAGCTGTGCTTGGAATACCATGTTTGCTAATTTTTCTTTACGAGATGCAAGCGGTTGCTTTTGATCTTGTAAGAAGAAGAACTCAGCATCAGACAAACGAGGGCGAACAACTTTTTCGTTACCTTCAATAATTTGAGTCGGGTCTTTAGACTCAATATTTGAAACAGTAATGAAGTAAGGCTGTAATTTACCTTCCGCATTGATCAAACAGAAATACTTCTGGTTGTCTTGCATTGTCGTAATGAGCGCTTCTTGAGGAACAGCTAAGTAGCGTTCTTCAAAAGTTGCACGTAAAGCTACAGGCCATTCAACCAGACTTGTTACTTCATCAAGTAAGTCAGCTGGAACAATCGCAGTTGCGTTCACTTCATCAGCTAACTTTTTCACTTGTTCTTGAATGGTTGCCTGACGCTTTTCAAAGTTCGCTACAACATATGCTTTTTCTAACGCAGCTAAATAGTCATTTGCATGCGCTAAGGTCACAGCTTCAGGTGCATGGAAACGGTGACCATAAGTCACATTACCAGCTTTGTGATCTTGAATAGTCGCCTCAATAACTTGGTTATCTTTGAGTAAGACAACCCATTTCACTGGACGTACAAATTCGGTACGGCTTGCAGCAGAACGCATGCGCTTAGCAATTGGTAAATTGTCTAACGCAGTTTGTAAAATCTGTGGAAGTAAAGCATCAAGGCTTTGACCTTTCACATCTTTTAAATAGCAAACTTTTTCAACTTTACCTGCTTGGAATGTAGAAAGCTGATCAACAGTAATGCCTTGACCGCGCATAAAGCCTTCAAGTGCTTTAGTCGGTTTGCCTTCTGCATCGTAAGCTGCTTGAACAGCAGGGCCGTCAAAACGTTTTTGTGTATCCGCTTGAGCAGCATCTACATCTACAATTTTAAGCGCTAAACGACGTGGAGCGGCATAAGCTTCAACTGATGCGAAGTTTAAACCTGCTTCATTTAAGCCTTTTATAGTTTCTGCTTGTAGTGCATCACGTAATGTTTTTAAGCTTTTTGGTGGAAGCTCTTCACAGCCAAGTTCGAATAAAACAGTATGTTTGCTCATTAGTTTTTCTCCGCCTTTGCTGCTTCACTTTCAGCTTGTGCTTTTAGCTGTGCCAATACTTCATCACGTAAATGCGGTTCTGCCATTGGGAAGCCAAGCTCTGCACGTGCTTGTACATAACTTTGTGCAATAGCGCGCGCCAAAGTACGTACACGTAAAATGTAGCGTTGACGCTCAGTTACAGAAATTGCGCCACGTGCATCAAGCAAGTTAAAGGTATGAGACGCTTTAACGACTTGCTCATAAGCTGGAAGTGGAAGTTTAGCTTCCATTAAACGGTTAGCTTCTGACTCGTAGAAATCAAATAGTTCAAATAGTTTGTCAACTGGAGCGTATTCAAAGTTATAAGTCGATTGCTCAACTTCATTTTGATGGAATACGTCGCCGTAAGTTACAGTACCGAATTGGCCTTTCGTCCAAACAAGGTCATAAACCGAGTCAACGCCTTGAAGGTACATTGCAAGACGTTCTAAACCGTAAGTGATTTCGCCTGTTACTGGGTAACATTCAACACCACCAACTTGTTGGAAGTAAGTGAACTGAGTTACTTCCATACCGTTAAGCCAAACTTCCCAACCTAAGCCCCAAGCCCCAAGAGTTGGAGATTCCCAGTTGTCTTCTACGAAACGGATATCGTGAGTAAGCGTATCAATCCCGATTGCTTTTAAAGAATCGAGATAAAGCTGTTGGATATTGTCTGGGTTTGGTTTAAGTACTACTTGGAACTGGTAATAGTGTTGCAAACGGTTCGGGTTTTCACCGTAGCGACCATCTTTTGGACGACGTGAAGGTTGAACGTATGCCGCGTTCCAAGTCTCTGGCCCTAAAGCACGTAAGAATGTTGCGGTGTGGAATGTTCCAGCGCCCATTTCCATGTCGTAAGGTTGTAGTACGACGCAGCCTTGTTCGGCCCAATAGTTTTGTAGGGCAAGAATTAAGCCCTGAAATGTATCAATGTGCGAGATGGCGCGACTCATGTAGCATCCACGAATTTATGAGAAAAATTGCCACTAAGTATAAGGATTTTGTGGTGGAGTGGCAAAGGCTTAATCAAGGGAATACATGATTCGGTCATTTGTTTTTCTGGCTTAGCCACTTTAAGCCTAACCAATAGCAAAAGCCTGTAAATAAGATCATCAGATAGAAACTGTAGATCTTATAAATATGCCACCAAGGGGAAGGGAATGATCCGACAAAAATCAAACGTGTAATAGGGCCAATCAAAATCCAGATCGCAGTTGCGCTGATGAAAATACTCATCAGATTTAAACGATTTTTACGGGCGAGAAAATAGGAAATGACATATGCAAAAGGAATAACCAGAAGGCCATAAAAAAGTAATTAAAATAAGAAGTGGGCTAGAAAAACAACTCCAATCGAATAAAGGTTGAACTCAGCATTTAATATTATTACCCCTAAGGCAGATAAACTCAGCAATGGGATGGGTGCAAGCGCAAGTGCGTGAATAATCGTTTTTTTGTTATATTGAAGCATATTAAAAATTATAGAATCGAGAATAAATTATGCTGAAATTTTGCTGCAAACTCATTGTTTTATCTAGCCTTTTTAGTAGTCCATGGTTGTATGCGCAGACCGAAGCTGACGAGCAAGATGAGTACAATCAATGTGTAGACCAGGCCATTAAAGAAATGCAGCTTGAGAGTATTAACAATATGGTCGTGCATAGCTGTTCTGAACAAGCTAAAAAGACTTATGAAGAAAAAATTGTTGCTCTGATTGATCAAATTCGTACACAAAGCGAAGAATATAAACAGCCAGAACGTTACCAAGATATTTTAAAATCTCAACGACTCTGGAAAGCTTATGTAGATCAGGAATGTAATAATGCAGGCTCATACATTGGCTCCCCCATGTATTCGTATTGCCCAATGCAAGAGTATGCAGCGCGTGTAAAGCAGCTTGAAGAATACGTTAATTAAGACGAATTATTTTAAACGTCACCTCATGACGCTGAGCGTACTTCACTGGATTAAATTTAAGAATACAAAATGATATTTTTTAAACGATGCCATAAGTGAGTCGTTTTGATATGTCTGATCGCATTCGGGAAAAACTACAAATTCTTGCTGATGCTGCTAAATATGATGTGTCTTGTTCATCAAGTGGCAGTGATCGTAAAAACAAAAATAAAGGTCTGGGGGATGCCAGTCATTCGGGTATTTGCCATAGCTATACCGAAGATGGCCGCTGTGTATCTCTCTTAAAAATTCTATTTAGCAATGTGTGTATTTTTGACTGCGCCTATTGTGTTTCACGCCGTTCTAACGACGTCCAGCGTGCAGCATTTACGGTGCAAGAGGTTGTAGACTTAACTATTAATTTTTACCGCCGTAATTATATCGAAGGCTTATTTTTAAGCTCCGGCATATTTAAATCGGCCGATCACACGATGGAGCGCATGCTTCAAGTCGTGAAAAAGTTACGTCTTGAAGAAAATTTTAACGGTTATATTCACCTAAAAACAATTCCGGGTGCATCGCCTGAACTGATCCATGAAGCAGGTTTATATGCTGACCGGATGAGTATTAATTTAGAGATGCCGACTGAGATTGGGTTAAAAACTTTTGCGCCAGAAAAATCACATCAGGAAGTACAAAAAGATTTAGGTTTGGTTCGTGACAGACTCATTCAACTGAAAGATGAGCGACAAATTATTAAGCACGTGCCGAAATATGTACCAGCAGGGCAGACTACGCAAATGGTTGTTGGCGCTCATCAAGAGTCAGACCAAGATGTTTTGTTTATGGCTGACAAACACTATAAAGAATTTAAACTCAAACGTGTCTATTTTTCGGGTTATATCCCAATTAATACTGAAAATAATTACTTGCCCGCAGTTGGCTCTGCACCGCCATTATTGAGGGAAAACCGACTCTATCAAAGTGACTGGCTGATGCGTTTTTACGGTTTTAAAGTCAATGAAATCGTCAATGAAAAACACCCTAATTTAGACCTTGATGTAGACCCAAAATTAAGCTGGGCCTTAAGGCATCCTGAACAGTTTCCGGTAGATTTAAACCGTGCAGATTATCAAATGATTTTGCGTGTACCGGGCATTGGTGTGAAATCAGCCAAGAAAATTGTGCAGGCTCGCCGTTTTGGAAAAATCCATATCGATTTACTTAAAAAACTCGGTGTGGCCTACCAACGAGCAAAATTCTTTATTCGCTGTGAAGACAGTCCAAAATTCCAAAAAGAATTGTCTTCAAGTTTTATTCGGCAGCAAATTTTAACGCAAGGCTCATCGAAATATGTACAGCAACTCTCGCCACAATTAAGCCTTGGGTTTTAGTCATGTTTAATGATGAAGTCGCTTACTATTTTGATGGTTCAATGGTTGGGCTGCTGAGCTGTGTGTTTCGTGCATTTCAATTTAAAGAATTACAGGTCAGGCTCCATCTGAATGATGCAGCTCAACATGGCTTGTTTGCCGATAAAATTGAGGTTGCAAATAATGAGCAACATGCTGAACGTGTTTGGGCTGCGCTACAAAAAAAGCTTTCATCTTCTTCGTTAAAACAATTTTATTTTGCTTATTTATCCGAATCTTTAGATGCCTATCAGCATTTATTTAATTACTGTATCTATGTGTTTAGTAGTCATTCTTCTGTAGAAAAAGATTATTCACATCCTAGTGTTCTGGCAATTGCACAGTGGACAAAAAAGGTCGGGCGAGAGAAGCATCGAATGGAGGCTTTTATTCGGTTTAAGAAAACCAAAGATGAGCTTTTTTTAAGTCTGGTTCGTCCTGACTTTAATGTTTTACCACTCATTCAGCCGCATTTTAAACGGCGTTATCAAGATCAGCGTTGGCTGATTTATGATGAGCAACGCAAGTTTGGGCTGTATTATGATTTACGGGAAATACATGAAGTTTCACTCGAAGCCTCAGACGTTGACCGTAATTTAAAAAATGGAATGAGCCAAAGTTTTCAGCTTGAGCTAGATGAGCAAGAAGTCTTATATGACCAGCTTTGGAAGGATTATTTTAAAAGCGTTAATATTACGGAACGCCAAAATATTAAGCTTCATGTGCAATATTTGCCAAAAAGATACTGGCGTTATTTAAATGAAAAATTAATTAAATATTAAAACATTAAAATAGTAAGAGCACATTCAACAGGTTTTCTGATAATTGAAAGATATAATTTAAATGCACTTTATGTGGCTTTGGGCGTATACTTTTGCCCGTTATAAATAACGGCATATCCCCTAAGGTGTACTGTGAGTGTTATACAGCCAGAATGGTTACAAATTTTAAAACCGAATTTTAAGGTTTTACCCCTAAAAGAACGGTTGCTTTGTGGCGTTGGAGCGCTATGTGGTTTAGCAATTTCCTCGTTAATTAGCTGGTATGTTTTAGGCGGAATTAATGCTTGGTACATTGCACCAATGGGGGCCTCATCTGTTCTCTTATTTGCTGTACCTACCAGTCCATTGGCTCAGCCTTGGAATGTTATTGTCGGTAATACATTAGCCGGAATTATTGGGGTCGCCTGTGCACAGTGGATTCCGGATTTAACCACGGCTTTTAGCGTGGCTGTGGGTTTTGCCATATTTTTGATGATGACCACCGACTCCTTGCATCCGCCTAGTGGAGCAGTTGCGATTACGGCTGTGTTGGGCGGCGCTGCCATTCATAAATTAGGCTTTTATTTCGTTTTTTATCCGGTTCTGCTCAATTCATTACTTCTACTCGGTTTTGCCATATTTTTTAATCGATTGATTGGACGGCATTATCCGGTTACTGCACATTTAAATGAGCGTAGTAAAGATCCGACTCCCACTCAAAAAGTATCAATTCAGCCAAAAGATATTGAGTATGCATTAGAGCATCATACTGAATTGTTAGATATCAGCCAGTACGACTTAGAAAAAATCATTTTAGAAGCGCAAGAACATGCCAATGAACGTATGGTGAACCAATATACCTGTCAGGATATTATGAGCCGTGATGTGATTAAATTGCATGAAAATGATGATATTCATCAGGCATTAGATAAATTTAAACAAGAAAATCTCATGAGTTTGCCTGTAGTTAATGCAGACAACCATTTAGTAGGTACTTTGGCGCTATATGAAGTTGTGGAATGGTTTAAAGGGGCAACAGATCCAAGAAACTCATGGCAGCATTATGTAAGACAAATTATGAGTCGCCGAGTAGTTACTGTACTGCCAACTCAGCCGATTCAAGACCTTGTACCTTACTTTGTTGAGAAGTCTTTTAACTATATTCCGGTGGTTGAGGAACGAAAACTGATTGGAATCATTAGCCGTGCAGATATGATTGCGGCTTTACAACAGCAGTTAAATCGTAAATTGTAATTTTAAACATAAAAAAAGCTACGGTTGATTAGGGGATGCAACCGTAGCGACCAAAATAAACTAAGTTATTTAATGTATTTGTTCTTCTCGTACAGTGCGAACAGGTTGTTGATAACCTTGCACTTGTTCTGGTTGTTTTTTAGGAATTACCAACCATAAAACTAAGTACACTAAAATCCCTGGAAAAGCCGCGCTCATTATCGAAACTAACACGAAAATAATGCGTAATAAATTTGCATTCCAACCAAATCGTTCAGCAATACCGCCCATTACACCGGCGATCATGCTTTGTCGGTTCGAGCGATATAAACCAGAATTGGCCATCTAAGTCTCCTCAAATATATAAGTTACAAGGAATCATTTATTCACTTGGTTAATAAGAATATGGAGCCAATCCGAATGAATTAAAGGTTCACAAAACTAAAAATGGTTAAAATATGTAAATGGTTTAAATCAATGAAAGCAACATCTACTAAAATGCACTGTTTCGGGGCTGAAAGTGTTTGTAGCAGCGATGATATCGTTCCTGAACAATAAGGTTGAACTGTAGCATTGCTGTTGTATGTGAATGATGTATATGTCTTTGAAGTGGTCTGGTCTTTTAATAAAACATTTGGGTGTGGCAGCCATCTTGTGTATGGGGTTAAGTGCCTGCGATGTAAATCATGCCGACTCTAAAGATCACTCCGCGGTAGCAACGACTTCTAGACATGAAGATAGTTTGATTAAAAGCACCACGAAGGTTAAAACTTTAGATGATGCAGCGGGACGAACTTTCTTGCCTGAGGGCGTTCCATATCAAACCTCAAAACTATCCGAAGCAGACCAACAATATGCAGGCCGTTATCACACTCGTATTTCATGTGAAGATAATTTTGCCGATTGTGAAACAGGCGAGGCAGAATATATTTTAAATTTATTACCTGATGGAACTGCGTATTGGAATGTTGTTCATTTTGGTCGTGTTGGTAGTAAAGATGGCTCAAAAAGTGCGGTCATCAATCAATTATGTCCTTCCTTGAAATGGAAGGTCGAACCTGCCGCTCATGAGTTAACGATTCAATGTCCTTTATCAGATGTTAACTTCTATTTTGATATTGATGCAAAACAAAGATTAGTCGTAAATTTAGAAAAATTATTTTATAGCGATTTTGGTAAAAACCGTGAGTTTTTGGAACAAAATTATTTTGTTCCTACAAAAGCTTATGTACTTGATAAAGAGTAAAGCCAATTTTAGCAAAATAAAAAAGAGCGCAATATCAATTGCGCTCTTTTGATTTTAGAGTCTATACATCATTAGTAGTCGAAACTAAAGTGTTCCGCTGGTAATGAAGTCAGCGTACGAGAAGTCGTTACCATTGATTCTGCATGACCTTGAGCACGTGGTAATAAACGGTCAAAGTAGAAATCTGCAACTTTAATTTTTGCTTTATAGAACTCAGGAGTTTCTTGGCCATTACCTGCTTCTAATTTTTCAGAAGCGACAACTGCTTGTTGTGCCCAGAAATAAGCCATCATCACATAGCCTGAGAACATCAAGAAATCTACAGAAGCAGAAGATACGATGTCACGGTCTTTACGTGCAGCAAGCATGATACGAACAGTTAAAGTGTTCCACTGAGCACAAAGCTTTGTTAAGTCCCAAGCAAAACGACGTAAGTATTTATTACGAGCATGTGCAGCACAGAACTTTAAGATTTCAGCAGTGTATTCACGAACTACTTTACCTTTTGAGCTTAACAACACTTTACGACCAATCAAATCAAGTGCTTGAACACCAGTTGTTCCTTCATACAGAGTAGAGATACGGGCATCACGTACGATTTGCTCCATACCCCATTCCTTGATGTAACCATGGCCGCCGTACACTTGCATACCGTGGTTAGCAGCTTCTAGGCCAAGCTCGGTCAAGAAACCTTTTAAAATTGGTGTGTAGAAGCCAAGTTTATCGTCATAATCTTCAAATGCAGCTTGGTCACCGCGTGTCAAAGCATCTGTCATTTTGTCAGCAAGCTGTGCTGCGTAGTAGATCATTGAACGACCACCTTCAGCGATTGCTTTTTGAGTTAACAACATGCGGCGTACGTCAGCATGGTGAATGATTGCATCAGCAACTTTATCTGGATCTTTTTTACCAGAAAGGGCACGCATAGACATACGTTCTTTGGCATATGGTAGAGCGCCTTGGAAAGATAACTCTGCATGGGCAATACCTTGAACCGCAGTACCAATACGCGCTGTGTTCATAAAGGTAAACATGGCATGTAGGCCTTTGTTTACTTCACCAATGAGGTAACCTGTTGCATTATCAAAGTTCAATACAGCAGTTGCAGAAGCGCGGATACCCATTTTGTGTTCGATTGAACCACAGCTTACAGTATTACGTTCACCTACGCCGCCATCCGCAGTTGGGATAAATTTAGGGACGATAAATAATGAAATACCACGAGTACCTGCTGGTGCATCTGGAAGACGTGCAAGCACAATATGAATAATATTTTCTGTTAAATCATGCTCACCGGCAGAAATAAAGATTTTTGTACCAGAAATCTTATAAGTACCGTCAGCTTGTGGTTCCGCTTTGGTTTTTACCTGACCTAAGTCTGTACCGCATTGAGGTTCGGTTAAGCACATTGTGCCGCTCCATGTACCTTCAACAAGTTTCGGCATATACGTTTGTTTTTGCTCATCTGTACCGAATTGCAAAATAGTATTCATACAGCCTGAACTTAAACCTGGATACATGGTAAATGACCAGTTCGCAGTACCCATCATCTCTGATTTAATCAGGTTTAAAGACATTGGTAGGCCTTGTCCACCAAATTCTTCAGGATAAGAAAGACCTTGCCAGCCACCCATTACAAACTGGTCATAAGCTTCTTTAAAACCTTTTGGCGTTTTAACTTCGCCGTTGTCAAAATGGCAACCTTCTTCATCGCCAGATTGGTTAAGTGGAGACAGTACGTTTTCACAATAATCTGCTGCACCTTCAAGAATCATATCTACTGTATCAGGATCTGCACTTTCACCATTTGATAAAGTTTTGTAGTGAGCAGGATAGTCTAGTACTTCATTCATTAAGAAGCGGATATCGTGTAGCGGAGCTTTATATGCTGGCATGGCTTTAATCCTAATTTTGAATCATTGTGGGATTATCTGAATCGATGATTTGATTATTCACTCGCATGATAAAAATACAATGTTAATCGCACCCGAAAGGAATGTCAGAAAAGCGAATTTTGTCGAAAATAAATACACCTGAAATTATAATTTCTGCTAAAGTCGGGACTTATACTTTTATGTGAAAAAACAACTAATTTTTTTATTTTTAGCAAGTTTTGTTAAAAAGATAAAGCGATAAGGTTTTAAAAAAGGTTATGCATTTAAAATATCTCAGTTTATGTTTATTTAGTTTGGGCTTGACGGCATGTGCACAACACGGCGTGCGTCCACAGGTGGCATCTGCGAGTTTAGAGCAAAAAGCCATTCAAAGTGTTAATGCGATGTATGAATACCCAAGTTATGATTATCGCGGAAACTTTAAAATTACCGTTGATCCTTCACAAATAAAGCAAAATGTAAAAGCTGAGAATACTGCTAAGCTAGATGCTGAATTACAAAAGAAAGTTGATCAATATTTACGTGAACAAAAAGTTGCCTTAAGTAAAGCACAGAAACAAACCTTATATGCGGCGATTGCAAACGAACAAGGTGATTTGGGACTGACTTCCTCAGCACGTTCTGAAAAAATTAATACCGTATTATTTAATTTGTTAAATGATCTTCAGTTTAGTTATGACGGCTCGATACATTATCGTCAAAAAATGGGTTCATTTAATTTAACTGCTAGATATGAAAAACCGACACTTTTAGTTCAGGCAAAATTGCCAATGGTGCTTGATCTTGAGAATTATAAGTTTTACATAAATTATTTTGGTTTGATGCCATATTTGGTTAATAAAGATAATCAAAATAATTTGGCTTATGTTGATTTCTCAAAATATAAAGCCTTCTTTAAAAATGTCGATCAGAAGAAGTTTATTGAATACCTTAAAGCTTCAAGTGCTGTTTCATACCGATTAGCTGAACCGCAAAACCTACAACGTGTATCGTTGACTGAGGCTGATCGTAAAGCAGGGGCGGTTGAAAGAATTCGTTTAAAGACGACGGTTGAGCAACTGCTTTTAGAAGTAGATTTGTTTGGGCAAGTTAATGAAAAATATCTTCAAAAAAGTGTTTTAGGTCTTGATGAGGAAAAACTTGCTGAAACGCTTGCCGCAGAGATTGCTGCTTCTGATGCGAAAAAAGGCACTGCTGGTAAAGAAGAACAAAAGGTTTCTTCTGATGATGCCGCTGCTGTTAGCCAACAGTTGTACTCCCTTGTTAATGCTCATTTAGGCAATACCTCTACTTCTGAAGATGAGGAAGTAGAGTCTGCTTCTAGTGAAGAGGCGAGTGATGTAGCTGTAGCAGAGACTGAACAAACTTCAGAAAATGAAGAAGTAGTTGCCCTGACGGAAGATCAATGTATTGAATTAAAATCACTTAAAAAACCGGTCGCTTTAGGGGATATTAATTATTGCCAAATCTACGGTATTGATGTTCTAGATCAGAGCGATACAAGTATTCAAAAAGCGCAAATTAAGTCTCGTCAGGACGCTTTAAAGCAAACTTTTGAAGCGTATAACCAAAACCAGTTTATTAATGATGAAGCATTCAAAGCTCTTTGGTTAAAACATAAGGATGAAATTGAACAAGCTTTACCGAAGCAAAGAAACCCAATCACAATTGATGTGGCTTTAGATGACAAAGGCCGTGCAGTCAATATGGATTACGATGTTGATTATACGCCAGCTGAGTTTAAGCACCGCTTCAATATTAAAGCAGATATGCAAATTCTGAATTATGGGAAAGCGACTTCAATTGATCAGCAGCAGCTTAAACAAGCTAAATCTGTGGCTGAAGCAAGTAAAGGTTCTATGCTGGAAAACTTTATTAAAGGTTTTAGTGAAAAGCTTGGGCAAAGTGATGTTTCAGAGCACCCTGTGGGCACACATAGTGATATACAAGATTTAGATGCAAATCTGGCTGTACTTGCAGATAAAACCTATGATGCAACGCATGCTTATGACAAAACTTATAAAGCAGTATTTATTGCCAAATTGACTGCCGAAAAACCGTCATATATTAAGTATTATTCAGTTCAACAGCTACAAGAAATTGCTGAGGTTTATGCTTACTGGTTCTCTGATGAAGATACATATAATCCTCAAGAAAAAGCCTTAGAGCGTATTACCGCTTTACAGAAACAACATCATCTTGAACAAGATGATCAGTTTGACCACGAGTTAGGACGTGCTGTAGATCATATTGTATTAACGACTATACAAGGTAAAACAGGGCGTGAAGCTTGGCAGAAGCTACAGAAGCAATATAAACAGCCAGCCCAACTTTTCTCAAAACAGTATCAGTTAGAGTTTGAAAAACAAAATGGTGTTTCTGCTGAAGAAAAGTATCTGTTATCAGAAACGGCTGATATTTTAGGGAATGTTTATGTGGCTGCTCGTAAAAAACAGCTTTCGGAAAAAACAATTCAGAACTTAAAACCTGAACATAATGAATTTATCGATTATGAAATTTTCCGAGAAGTTTATAAGCAAATGGTTGCCGCTAAAAAATAATAAGTAAGATAAAAAAGAACCTACATATGTAGGTTCTTTTTTTGGTTTATAGAAAATCTTTTAATTGTGGTCGTACACCATTCCAGATAGAGAAGGCTTCAATAGCTTGGCCTACTAACATGCCAAAACCTTCCGCATAAGGCACATTACGCTGTTTCGCTTGATCAAGGAAACTAGAAGGTTTGCCATAAGCCATTTCATAGGCATATTTAAATTTTAATTTTTCAGGTAGTTGTAAAGCATCGCCTGAAAGACTTGCCGAAGTTGCATTAATCACAATATCAAAATCGCCTTCTAAATCATTTAGGGAAATTGCTTGTAATTGGGCTTGTGGAACTGCTGTTTTTAAGTCATCTACAAGTTGTTCTGCACGAGCTAAAGTTCGGTTTGCAATGACGATTTTTTTGGCACCAGCCTGTACAAGGGGATAAATAACACCACGCGTTGCGCCACCAGCTCCTAAAATTAAAATAGTTGTATTTTCAAGATTCCATTCTAAAGCTTGAATTGCGGCAACTAAGCCTTGGCCGTCTGTATTGTCACCATGCAATTTGCCATTTTCCATCCATAAGGTATTTACAGCTTTAGCAATTTGAGCACGCTCGGTTAACACATCACATAAAGCAAAAGCTTGCTCTTTAAAAGGAACAGTAACGTTCATACCACTGCCGCCTTCTGCAAAGAAACTTCGCATGCTCGATTCAAAACCGTCAAGAGGAGCAAGCCGTTTTTGATAGTTTAGCTCAACACCTGTTTTTTCAGCGAAAGCATGATGCAATTCAGGAGAGCGTGATTGTTCGATCGGATTGCCAATTACTGCAAACTGTTTGGTCATTCTTGTATCCAAAATTTTAAAATGGCATGAAGCAGATAGAGTCTGCACTGAATATTCAGCAGGCCTCACTATAAGTCAAAATAGCACAAGAAAAAATATTTGAATGAAGGCAAATGGAAATCAAAAAAGGAGATTCTTTAGGGTGGAAGCCAAAGAATCCCCAAAACAAAAAATTAGGCGACTTTTTCTTCTAAACCTAACCAATCACGAGGTTTTAAATAGTAGTCAGTTAAACGCTTCTCTGGAGAGTCTTCATCCCATTCAGGGCGATAAGACCATGCAGCTAGATTAGGTAGGCTAACTAAAATCGACTCAATACGGCCACCTGTTTGTAATCCAAACAACGTACCGCGGTCATACACCAAGTTATATTCCACATATCTGCCACGCCGGTAAAGCTGGAAATCTCGTTGAGCTTCGGTATAAGGCTGTTCGCGGTGTTTTTCGAAAATTGGCAAGATCGCATTTAAATAGCCATTACCTACGGCTTGAATATATTTAAAGCAGGTTTCGAAATCCCAGCAATTTAAATCATCAAAGAATAAACCGCCCACACCACGTTGTTCATCGCGATGCTTTAAATAGAAATAGTCATCGCACCATTTTTTATGTTCAGCATAAACATTGTCACCAAAAGGCTTACACAGGTCATAAGCGGCTTGGTGCCAATTTAAAACATCTTGATCATCTGGATAAAATGGCGTTAAGTCAAAACCTCCACCAAACCACCAAATCGGATCTTGACCTTCACGCTCTGCAACGAATAAGCGGACATTCGCATGCGAGGTTGGAATATTCGGGTTTTTAGGGTGAATGACTAAAGACACACCTAGCGCTTGAGCTTTTGCCCCTGCAATTTGAGGGTGACGTTCTGTTGCAGAAGCAGGCAGTTTACTAATGTTGATATGTGAAAACATCACGCCGCCTTTTTCAATCACTGTACCATTTTGCAGTACACGTGAACGGCCGCCACCGCCTTCAGGGCGCTCCCAATCATCAATGATAAATTCTGCTGTCCCACCACCAGCTTTTTCTTGTTGTTCTAAACCGGCACAAATACGGGCTTGTAAATCGAGGAGAAATTCGCGGACACGTTGAATATCTGTTGAAGTCGGATGTTGCATAATGACCCTCAAAGATGATCGAAATAGATTAGATACATCAAAACATAAATCCATAAAAAAAGTAAGGGATTTTTTCTAATTCCTGAAAAAATCCCTTAAATATAATTTTTAAATTTTGGACTTGAAATCAAAAATCATCTTTTTGGTAAAGGTGATCCATTCTTTCACGTTTGGTTTTTAAATATTGTTCATTAAAAGGGTTACGGCCGACAGTTAAAGGTACACGGTCTACGACATTAATACCTTGATCTTTGAGTGCCTGAATTTTCAAAGGATTATTGGTAATTAATTTAACTTCTTTCACTTTTAAGTGGTCGAGCATAATACTGCACATATCGTAACGACGTGCATCGGCGGGTAAATTCAGTAGTAAATTGGCATCTACTGTATCGTGCCCCTGATCTTGCAGGGCATAAGCACGAATTTTATTGGTTAAACCAATACCGCGTCCTTCTTGACGTAAGTATAAAATTACACCTTGTCCTGCTTCATTGATGAGTTTCTGAGTGGCTTGTAGTTGTGGGCCACAGTCACATTTCAATGATGCAAACGCATCACCCGTTAAGCATTCAGAATGTACGCGGACCAAAACAGGATCCGTTGGCGGATTTTCTAACCCTTTGGAAAGTGCCACATGTTCTTCACCTGTTACGGGATCTTGAAACACAGAAATATTGAATTCACCAAAAGCGGTCGGGAGTTTTGATGTTGCAATGAACTCTATAGGCACAGATTAACTCATCTTTTAACCGAAAACGGTTTAAAGTATAGCGTAATGCTGGGAGATTGGTCGAATTGTCATAATCATTTTGCACACTAAGGTTTTCTTTTTTGTATAAAGAAGACGATAATAGTTGATAAATAGTCAGATTATTCAGGATAATCTGCCAACCATACCCATACTGTATGAGAGACTGCTTTGCATGATCTCGTTCGCAAATGTGGCTGATTGAAGGTGACTTCATTCGATTGTATGATCGACCCATTTTGACCCAGCTTAGGATTTGCCAGGCTTATAAAGGCTTTGCCACATATGTTGTATACCGAAATTCCAACTCAACGCCCTGTTACGCCATTGTTAGATGCGATTGATCATCCTCAACAATTACGTCAGCTCGAGCATAGCCAATTACTACAAGTGGCTGATGAGTTGCGTCAATATATTTTATATGCAGCAGGCCAGAGTGGTGGCCATTTCGGTGCTAACCTCGGCGTGGTTGAGCTGACGGTAGCGCTGCATTATTGCTTTAATACACCAAATGACCGTTTAGTTTGGGATGTGGGACACCAAGCATACCCACATAAAATCCTAACTGGACGCCGTGAACAAATTACGACCATTCGCGCTAAAAATGGATTGGCTGCTTTCCCAGCCAGAGAAGAGTCTGTTTTTGATACCTTTGGGGTAGGGCATTCTTCAACTGCTATTTCAGCTGGTTTGGGTATGTCTTTGGCACGTCGCTATCAGAAAGACCCATGTGAAGTCGTTTGTATTGTGGGTGATGGTGCAATGACTGCGGGCATGGCATTTGAAGCAATGAATGATGCTGTTGCTCATGATGCAGATTTAATTGTTGTACTCAATGACAACGATATGTCGATTTCTTGCAGTACAGGTGGCTTTGCCAAACATTTAGCTGCAATTTGGGAAAAAGGTCATTTAGTTAATGTCAATGAACATGGTGAAGCTTATATCCAGCCACACCCAAAATGGACATATAACTCTCGATTACACCAATCGGCAACCGACGCGGCAGATAATTTATTTAAAGCAATTGGTTTTGATTATTTCGGGCCTTTTGATGGACACGATGTCACTCAGTTGGTTCAGGTGTTCAACGCGCTCAAAAAACGCAAAGGTCCACGTTTAGTTCACGTTTATACCAAGAAAGGTAAAGGCTTTGCTCCTGCTGAAGCAGACCCGATTACTTACCATGCGATTGGCAAAATTAATGCTGCTTCGGGCGGGAAAACACCACCAAAATACTCTGATGTGTTTGGTGAGTGGTTGTGTGATGAAGCTGCACAAGATGAGCGCTTGCTTGCAATCACGCCTGCAATGTGTGAAGGCTCGGGCATGGTCAAATTTGCGAAGCAATTTCCGCAGCGTTTCTTCGATGTCGCGATTGCAGAGCAGCATGCTGTAACACTTGCGGCAGGAATGGCATGCGAAGGGCTAAAACCTGTTGTCGCCATTTATTCAACATTCCTGCAGCGTGGTTACGATCAGCTTATTCATGATGTCGCATTGCAAAATCTTGACGTGACTTTTGGTATTGACCGTGCAGGCTTGGTTGGTGAAGATGGTCCAACGCATGCAGGTGCATATGACTATGCTTATATGCGTACTGTGCCTAATATGGTGATCATGGCACCGAAAGATGAAAATGAATGCCGTCAAATGCTTCATACGGCTTATGCCTATAATGGCCCGGCTGCGGTACGCTATCCGCGTGGTGCAGGTGTGGGCGTCGAAATCCAAAAAGAGATGACTGTTCTTGAATTGGGTAAAGCTGAAATTGTTGCAGAAATTAAAGCAAATAGTGATGAGCAGATTACGGTTTTAGCATTTGGTAGTCGTGTCATGGTTGCTCTGGAAGCAGCTGAGCAATTTGCGCAAAAACATGACGTCAGTGTGTGTGTTGTAAATATGCGCTTCGTAAAACCGCTTGATGAACAAATGATTCGAGACTTGGCTGAGCATACTCATTTATTCGTGACAGTTGAAGAACACGCGATTATGGGTGGTGCGGGTAGTGCAGTGAATGAGTTTATGGCTCAAGAACAAATTGTTAAACCTATCATTAATTTAGGTCTGCCTGACTCGTTCTTGCATCAGGCGACACATAATCAAATGCTACAAGATTGTGGTTTAGATGCTAAGGGTATTTTGAACTCGATTGAGCGAGCATGGCTTAAGGTAAATCAGGTGGTTTAATACCTCAATAAAATTTTTCGAAACATTTTTTCCCAAAAAGCGTATTCATTTGCTAAAATGGATACGCTTTTATGCATTATTCTTTGTCAAAATCTTCAAATTTGTATTGTAGTGGGTGTTCAATGGAACCTATGGTGGTGATGGCTGCGCGTGCGGCTCAAACAGTTGGTCAAGAGCTTTTAAAAGCGCATCAAAATCGTCATAAGCTCGATTTGCAAGTTGAAGAGAAAGGCATTGATGGTCCTGTAACACGTGTAGATCGTTATTTAGAACAATTGACGATTGATACATTACGTAAAAGTTATAAAAACCATAGCTTCTTAGGTGAAGAGTTCGGTTTGCAAGAGGGCAAAGGCCACGATGCAGACTGGTGCTGG
>NZ_POYH01000028.1:0-4064 GCF_002899995.1 Acinetobacter sp. AKBS16
GGCTGGTCTGCGGGTGAACTTGTAACGCTAGGGACCTGTATATTTACAATGGCATTAGCAAGTCTTAAAGACCCATACGATATGGCATTAAAAATGTTTATTGGGGTTATCTTCGGCGTGTGTCTAGCATTTTTTTATCGTTTTGCTATCCAGCCATATTTTCACAGTACATCAATGATCATTTTGACGATCTTACCTTTTTTCTTAATTGGTGGATTACTAAGATGTTGGTCAAAGACTGCTGCCCCAGCTTTAGATGGAAATATGTGTTTTCTATTAGCAAGCCAAGCAGGTATGTCCGCTGTGTCGATTAAAACAGCTTTTAATGAATGTCTGGCATTAATCGTTGCAGCCGCGCTAGTATCTTTTGCATATCGTTTAGTACTTAGGCAAAGACACTGAAGTTAGTTTAGTTTATTTTTCTAAAAACCATTTAAGTGCGATGTGATATGGCCTCTTACGAGGCCATTTATTAATGACTAACCGCACTATCAGCAAATGAAGAAGGCTCTAGTACCACAGTTGTCTTTTCAGAATCATCCTCTGAAGAAGAGCCTACTGCTACTGTATAATTCCCTGCTGCTATTTTCCATTGCTTATCTTTAATAGAGTAATCAGCTAAGAGGCGTGGATCAACAGTTACAGTCACTCGTTTCTCTTCATCTGGTGCAAGTTCAACCTTTTCCCAACCAAGCAGTCTTGTTTTAACCTTTTTATTCACATTATGTAAATAAAATTGTGGAACCGCCTTACCTTTGATATCACCCACATTCTTAACATTTACACTCATCTTCAATGGATTTGTCGAATCTACATGTATTCCATTAAATGTAAATCGGGTATATGAAAGTCCAAAACCAAATGGAAATAAAACTTTTTCATTGCGTTTCGCAAACCAACGATAACCAACTTCAGCACCTTCAATATTATAATTCACATTGACTTTAGCGTTTTCTGGTTCTCCAAACCCAACAATTTCAGGTCTTGGTAATTGCTTTAGGCTTTTTGGGAAAGTAACTGGTAAATGGCCAGATGGATTCACTATACCCGTAAGAACATTAGCAATAGCAGGTCCTCCTGCTGAACCTGGGTACCATGCCTGCAGTACCGCTTTTGTATTCTTCAACCACGGCATACTGATTGCACCACCAGTTTCTAGTACAACAGCAGTCTGTGGGTTTGATTGAGCAACTGCCTCAATCATTGCATCCTGACCATCTGGTAATGAAAGATCGAAGGCATCATAGCTTTCCATCATCCATTGTGTTGCAAAGATAATGACAATATCAGCTTTTTTAGCTAATGCAGCAGCTTCTCCCACATTACGTCCATCATTAAATGTAATTTTACTTTTAGGTAGGTTTGCTTTCAAAGCAGCAAGTGGGGATGACTTAAACCAAGTCTGATCTCTGAGCGAATTCAGTAATCCTTCGCCACCCGTATGAACTATCATTGGGGGTTCCCCAACAGGCGTAACCTGTGATGAACCTCCACCTGTCAGCACACCTATATCAGCATTACCACCAATAACAAGGATATTCTGAGCTTTATCCTTTAAAGGAAGAAATCCAGATTCATTTTTTAGTAGCACCATTCCTTCTTCAGCAGCATGCTGAACTTTTTCTGCATTTTTTTTGTAGTCTATCGGTGTAATAGTTGGAGGATGTTCAAACAGCCCACTATCAAAAAGTGAACGTAAAATTCTACGATTCATGTCATCTAATCGAGCTGAATATTCAGGCTTATCTTTTGCTGCTTCAGCAAGAGGTTTATCAAACCAGACATTTCCGTAAAGTAATCTATCCAACTGGGATCCCATTTCAATATCAAGACCTGTAAGCGCAGCTTCTGCACTATGGACTGCTCCCCAATCCGACATTACAAATCCACGATATTTCCAGTCATCCTTTAAAATCCTTTGCAACAACTCTTTATTCTCACAAGAATAAATTCCATTTACACGGTTATAACCACACATTACAGCGCCAGGTTGCCCAATTTCCATTGCGATTTTAAATGCCAAAAGATCACTTTCACGCATAGCATCTTCTGAAATATCCGCACTCATTCCTTGCCGAACAGTTTCTTGATCATTCATCGCAAAATGCTTGATTGTCGAAAGTACATGCTGGCTCTGTATGCCACGAATACTATGCCCTACCATAATCCCAGCAAGTAATGGATCCTCTCCGTAATATTCAAAATTTCGTCCATTCCGTGGATCTCTCGCCAGATTTATCCCGCCAGCAAGTAAAATATTAAACCCTTTACTCCATGCTTCACCTCCAATAAGTTGCCCATTCCGATAATTTAATACTGGGTCCCAAGTTGCTGCACTTGATAAGCCAGATGGCAAAGCAGTTGCACCATCATTTGGCCTAACATTTGCCGAGTTGGTTACACCCAAGCTGGCATCACTAACTTGTAAAGCAGGGATTCTTAGTTTGTCATCCCCAGGCACATAGCCAGCTGAGCCAATAGCTCCTTCTGGCACTGAAAATCCTAAAATGGGCAAAGCCATTTCACTGTGTACACGGCGAATTTTCTCTTCTAATGTCATTACCTGTACAAGTGCTGAAGCTCGCTGATCAGCATTTAGTTTACTGTTCATCCAAGGTTTACTTTTCGCAGCATCTTCTGCATTAACAGCCTGACAGCAGCCAATAATAATTGCTAAAGTTATAGGGCTATATTTAAACATGTGATCTTCTTCCGATAATTAAAAATCAATTTTTGTCTGTAAACCAATAACAAGAGCATCAGGTACATTTTTAACTGCACCCGGCGAGTGGTAATACTGGATATTTGGTTGAAGCGTCAGCCAACCCGTTGCTTTGATTCGATAAAACAGCTCTGTAGAAAGTTCACCACCACCAGGCGGTAAATAAGTCGGGTCAGAATAATCCGAAACTCCTGTAAGCTCGTTCGCAATTGTTCTATTCTGTGACCATCTATCGTTGATTTTGATATAAGTTGAAGCTATGCCCAGCATATCATCAGGCCGGTTTTCAAATAGCCCTGTATAATAAAGACCCGCACCATATGCGTAGTGGAGAACTGAAGTATTTTTATCGTTAATCTCGCCGTTAATGAAACCTTTTAAGCCCTTTTTGCTTCCATCACCTGGTCCTGTTAATTGTTGATCTAGATAGAACCATGCAGCACGTTTATTATTATGTTTTTTATAACCTGCTGCTGGATTAAATGCTTCAGCACCTCCATTTGGACCTTCATAAACATCATCAGCAGTTACATTGCTATAAAATGCTCCAATAAAATAATTGCCGGCTAACTTATTTTCGCCCCAGTGTGGACGCCACCCTAACAGAACAGGATATATTTCTCCCTGACCACCAGAAAAGGTAAGCGACATACCTTTATCATTTTTCGTTAACTCTGGATTCTGTTGAAACACTCCCGCACGAAGATAAATCTCTGGCGAAATATTCCAAGTAAAGTCTGCCCCCCACGAACCGATAGGCCATCCGTACCAAATAGGACTAATTCCTGGAACAGTTCCGCTGTTTAGAAGAGATTGAAATTCGGGATAACTTGGGAAAAAATCAGCAGTTGGAGTCATTTTACCGAAGGTGAATTGAAACTTTCTATCAGCAATACCTTGGGTATATGTCAGACGAGTAATACGGTTAACAGAACCATATCCCCAAACTTCCTGTGTCAGATTTGGCAGCGTGCCAGAACGAGGATCATTAACCCTTTCCGTAGTAATTAGACGATGGTTATTTCGATTTGTCAGAATCACATTGAACTGACCATCCACTGTTGTCATTTTGCTCAAGTCATAATTGAACAATACAGTTGTTTGGTCAGAAGTCCCTAAAGTAGTACGAGTATCGTATCCTCCAGCAACGTTTGATGCTATTTCATTATGATATTGAAGGCCAAAACTAAAACCTTTTTTATTCAGTTCCTCTCTCATCCCCCCCCAGTCGCCAAGAGCCCATGGAGAATCTTTATCCAAAACATCATAAGCTGATGCAGAAATACTATAAAAACCAGATAGAGCCAGAAGACTGACCATCACCCTTTTTCGCATTACTATC
>NZ_POYH01000029.1:0-17718 GCF_002899995.1 Acinetobacter sp. AKBS16
TGGCATAGGGCACACCTCATAAGTTTAAAAAGTCTAACTTATGGGGTGCAGTTCAGAACGGGAGGGGGACATCTTCGGATGTGCTGATTTTTGGGTAAATCAGTCTGCTAACCCCTTTTCGTTTCGCCACCATAATTTTAATGTCTGGCAGAACTCCCAATAAAAAGGAGTTGGCTTTGCACATCCATTGTTTCTTGGCTCTCGAAGCCAAAAGCTATAACGACACAGCTTAAAAATTAAAGCAGCTTGATTACCCTGAGGTTTTCAGGCTTAAAATCATTTTTATTTAAAACTTAGCAACAACAAAACTTGAGATGTGCCAAGCACAGTCTTTATAGGCTTTGCTGTGCCTTTTTTTCTCCCAGAAAAGTATCTCATTTACAAACAACAAGAATTTATAACGGTAAAATTATGCGAAATTTAGTTCTCCCAACACGTGCCTTATACGTTGTAAATAAAGCAATTGATCTGTTTCATCACCGTGGATTTCACCTTATTGGCATCGACAGAATAGTGAAAGAATCAGAGATTACAAAAGCGACTTTTTATAATTATTTTCACTCTAAAGAAAGGCTGATTGAAATCTGCCTGATGGTGCAAAAAGAAAAGCTCCAAGAGCAAATGGTCGCAATGATTGAGTATGACTTAAGCACTCCCGCAATCGATAAACTCAAAAAGCTTTATGACTTACATACCGATGTAGAAGGGCTGTATTACTTATTATTTAAAGCCGTTTTTGAAATTAAAAATAGCTATCCCAACGCTTATCAAACCGCCGTGCGCTATAGAACATGGCTAAAAAATGAAATTTATAGTCAGCTTAGAATACTTAAATTTGGTGCTTCATTTAATGATGCCAAACTATTTTTATATATGATTGAAGGCGCAACTATTCAGTGTTTAGACAAGAACGATGCGCATGAAGGAAATAAGGCATTAGATTACTTTTTATTAAAGATTGGTTTGGTTTAGATAAATATCCCAAAGTACTTTGGTAAGGTACTTTGGGATATACAGGTTTTAAATTTTACTTATAGTAAGTTTGGATTTGGGCAACAAGAAAGTCATAACTTGCTTTATTGTATAAAGCAAATTCACTTTTTGATTGGTAGTTAGTATTCCATGTAGTTGGTGGTGCTCCATATGTTTCAGAGATAACATTGCCTTTAACTTGCCATTCCCCATCGTAAATTTTACCATTCATTTCAATGGCTGGATCTTTACCATTGTCAAAAATTGGGTTACCTGCACTATCTACAAAATAAGTCACTTTATAGCCAGCAACAGTATCAAATTTATAATTAAAATTCGGATAAAGTTTTTGTTGCCATTCAGCTAGAGTTTTGAAATCAGTGAGTGAGCTATCAAATAAATAAAATTCTGTATTGTTATAAATAACAGACTTTGGGACATAAACAAAAGAGCCACTTGGGAAAGTTGCATTACTATTTACTAAATTTGCAAAGGCTGTTTGATTATCTTTAAGAATACGAGAAAATTGATCACTAATATAAATATAGTCTGAATCTTTTGGTATTGAATTTATGATATTAGGAGGGAAAATATCAGCTACTTTTTTACCAGAAACATTAATTTTCTCATAATCGAAACTAACATTATCTGAATTTAAGCTACAACTATCATTAAATTGAGCAGTCGTAATTTGTGAACCTTGTGAGGCAACAATATAGCCCTCAGGCCAACCATTATTTTGCTTTTGATAAGTCTTTTTAGTGAAAAGGCCAAAAGAGTTAAGGTCATAAGTTTGTACAACATCTTCAGCTAAACTACTTTCAATTTCGTCAGCGGTTACATTTTAAATTGCTTTTGGTGATGAATATATCATCTGCCCATTTCTTTGAAATTCATCTGCATACAATTGTCTTATAGTAGTGAAGCTATTGCCTGTAGGTATTTGCTTATAATTGTATGTAAGGGAATATAAGGGCTCATCAAAAATTGTATTTGTTGAAAGTGTAGAGTTGAGTAGAATCCCTCGATTACACTTTAGAGTATTGGTTTCTTGTGGAGATTGTTCTTTAGTTTGGGATGATAGATTCTCTGTATTATTAGTGCTTGAACTACTTCCTCCACAACCAGTTAATATAATAAATAAAAGAGAGGCTGTTAAATTTGAAATTTTTTTCATGAATAGACCTTATGTAGTTATCTCTAATGTGAAATAAAAATTATATATTTTTATTAATAAAAATAGGAGATTAAATTATACTAATAAATATAAATTCTACTGAAATATTTGGTACTTTTAATTGTTAGCTATTCGCTTCTCAAGCATTTCCATAAAGGTTTTTAAAATATTATTGTGATTTTTACCCTTATGAGTAATTAAGCATATAGGGGTGCTGTAGTGCATTTTATCTTTTAAAACAGGTTGCATAACACCATCTTCAACCCATTTTTTTGCATAGTGGTCGGGTAAAAAACCTAAAAATTTTCCGGTTAAAATGAGAAAGGCAATACCTTCGCGGTCACTTGCCGTCGCTTTACAATCTAAAAGCTGATGCAATTTGGCTGCTTCCGAGGTAATTGCATAATTAGGAAGAATGGCTTGCCATTTTTTTAATTCATTTAAATGAATGTTGCTACATTGGTTAAATAAAGGATGATTTTTGCCGCAATATAAAAATGAACTTTCACTATATAAATCGAAATAGTCTAAACCAGACAAAGGCGTAACAAGGGGGATAACACCTGCGTGCAAACGGTTATCAAGTACACGGCACTCAATATCTGAAAGGGTGCTCATACTGATATTAATAATAACTTCGGCATGTTCCTGGGCAAGTTGTGTCAAGGTGTTGGTGATATAGCCTCTAGGCATAGTCACAAGGTTGTTAATAATTCCAATATTAAATTCACCCTTAAGGCGGTTATGCATTTGGTTGACTTTAGAGCGGAAGTCTTCAATCGCTGCTGTGAGCACTTCAATATATTCTAAAATTTCCCGCCCTTCGTCGGTCAGGGCAAATCCGGCACGGCCTCGCTGACATAGCCGAATGCCCAAACGATTTTCTAAATCACTCATATGCAAACTAATTGCAGAGCGGCTAATACCTAAAATACTTTCGGCAGATGTAAAGCTGTGACAGTCGCAAACCGTTTTAAATATTTTTAGAAGTTTTATATCAAAATCAGTGACTTGATTTAATTTTTTGGGTTTCATTTAGTTTTGTTTTTTTAAATCTAAACTCAAGATAATTTGAATTTATCAAACTTATCTCGCTATGTACACTCAAACCATAATTTGAAAATAAACAGGAATGGTTATGTTTGATACGGATAAATTCAGCGACTCTGAACATACTTTGGACGCGGTTCAAACCAATAATAATATGCATATAAATTATCAGGCACACTGGATGCCTTTTTCAGCAAACCGAAACTTTGCTAAAGACCCACGTATGATTGTGGGTGCCAAAGGGTCTTATCTGATTGATGATTCTGGCCGTGAAATATTCGATTCACTTTCAGGCTTATGGACGTGTGGTGCAGGTCATACCTTGCCTGAAATTCAACAAGCGGTAAGTGCTCAATTAGGTCAGCTCGACTACTCACCAGCGTTCCAGTTTGGTCATCCATTGTCTTTTAAGCTGGCAGATAAAATTGTTCAGCATATGCCTGAAAAACTACAACACGTTTTCTTTACCAACTCAGGTTCGGAGTCGGCAGATACGTCTATAAAAATGGCACGTGCCTATTGGCGCATTAAAGGTAAACCAAGTAAAACCAAATTGATTGGTCGCGCCCGTGGCTATCATGGTGTGAACGTTGCGGGGACAAGTTTAGGTGGGATTGGCGGCAACCGTAAAATGTTTGGTCAACTGATGGATGTAGACCATTTACCGCATACCTTGCAGCCGAATTTAACTTTTACCAAAGGTTGTGCAGAAACAGGCGGGCTAGAACTTGCTAATGAAATGCTTAAGTTAATTGAGCTACATGATGCTTCAAATATTGCAGCCGTCATTGTGGAGCCTATTTCCGGTTCTGCAGGTTGTATTGTGCCGCCAACGGGTTATTTACAACGTTTAAGAGAGATCTGTGATCAGCATGACATCTTGTTAATTTTTGATGAGGTGATTACAGGCTTTGGGCGTTTAGGAACGTGGACGGCGGCAGAATATTTTGGGGTTACGCCAGATATTTTGAATTTTGCGAAACAGGTGACCAATGGTGCTATTCCTTTAGGTGGTGTGGTGGCAAGCCATGAAATTTACTCAGCCTTTATGCAGCAAGATTTACCAGAGCATGCCATTGAATTTACCCACGGCTATACCTATTCGGCACATCCAGTTGCTTGTGCGGCTGCTTTAGCTGCGCTTGAAGTTTTAGAAAAGAAAAACCTATTAGCTCAATCTGCGGCGTTAGCACCAACTTTTGAAAAAATGCTGCATGGTTTAAAAGGTACGCCGCATATTTTAGATATTCGTAACTGTGGTTTGATCGGTGCTTTGCAGTTAGCACCACGTGATGGCGATGCCACAATCCGAGGTTTTGAGCTTGGTATGAAACTCTGGAAAGAAGGTTTCTATGTTCGCTTTGGTGGCGACACGCTTCAGTTCGGTCCAATGTTTAATAGTACAGAAGCAGATATTGACCGCTTAATGAATGCTGTGGGCGATGCACTTTATCAAGTGAATTAAAGTTTATTAGGCATTTTATCGGGGTCTGTAATGTCAACAGACCCATCTTCAAAATCTAAATGAAAAATGCAGTTTGATTTGAAAACTAATTGTAGTAAGGAGTAACAACAATGACAAATGGCCTAGAAGATTTTAGCTATGACGAAGTTTCAACTGAAAATAGTACGCATAGTGAACAAGCCAAAAAAGTGCTAGGGCATTTCATTCAAGGAAGAATTGTATCTAAAACGGCAAGAAAACAGCCAGTTTACAATCCTGCGACGGGTGAAATTAGTAAAGAAGTCGAAATTGCAGATGCACAAACGGTAAATGAAGCAGTTCAGGCGGCCGAACAAGCATTTCCTGCATGGCGAGATACACCGGTCATTAAACGTGCACGTGTCATGTTTAAGTTCAAACAATTATTAGAGCAAAATGCCGAAAAGATTTGCGCTTTGATTGGGCAAGAGCACGGTAAAATTTCTCATGATGCTCAAGGCGAACTGCAACGTGGTATTGAAAATGTTGAATACGCTTGCGGTGCACCAGAGCTTTTAAAAGGGGAATATTCAAAAAATGTCGGACCAGATATCGACTCATGGAGTGAGTTTCAACCGCTAGGTGTTGTGGCTGGAATTACACCATTTAACTTCCCAGCTATGGTGGCGTTGTGGATGTTCCCAATGGCACTGGTTTGCGGAAACTGCTTTATTTTAAAACCTTCTGAAAAAGCACCTTCTGTGGTTTTATTCCTTGCTGAACTTTTAAAACAGGCAGGTTTACCTGACGGCGTGTTTAATGTGGTGAATGGTGACAAAGAGGCGGTAGATGCCTTATTGCATCATCCTCGCATTCAGGCAGTCAGCTTTGTGGGTTCAACACCAATTGCTGAATATATTTACCGTACAGCGACTTCAACGGGTAAACGTTGCCAAGCATTAGGCGGTGCAAAAAACCACGCGATTATTATGCCTGATGCCGATATTGATAACGTAGTGACTTCATTGTTAGGTGCAGCTTTTGGCTCTTCTGGCGAACGTTGTATGGCACTTTCGGTTGCGGTTGCCATTGGCGATGAAGTTGCCGATGTTGTGATTGATAAGCTGACTCAAGAAATGAAAAAATTGAAGTTCGGCCACTATGCAGATGCAAGCAACGACTTTGGGCCACTTATTACCCAAGCACATAAAGACAAAGTACAAGCCTATATTCAAAGTGCAGAGCAGCAAGGCGCAAAAATTGTGGTCGATGGCCGCGATGCAAAACCGGCAGGCTATGAAAAAGGTTTCTTTGTTGGGCCAACTTTAATTGATCAAGTCACACCAAACATGACCAGTTACCAGCAAGAGATTTTTGGTCCTGTGTTGCAAGTTATG
The DNA here is from genome assembly GCF_002899995.1 of Acinetobacter sp. AKBS16. NCBI lineage: Bacteria > Pseudomonadati > Pseudomonadota > Gammaproteobacteria > Moraxellales > Moraxellaceae > Acinetobacter > Acinetobacter sp. AKBS16. The sequence goes on from NZ_POYH01000029.1 coordinate 6,020, forward strand.
CGTGTAAATACCATGCAAGAAGCGATGCAACTCATTAATGACCATGAATATGGTAACGGTACTTGTATCTATACCCGTGACGGTGAGGCAGCACGCTATTTTAGCAGTCATATTCAAGTCGGTATGGTGGGTATTAATGTGCCTTTACCAGTACCTGTGGCTTATCATAGCTTTGGTGGCTGGAAGCGTTCACTGTTTGGTGATTTACATGCGTATGGCCCAGATGGTGTCCGTTTTTACACACGCCGTAAAACCATTACACAGCGTTGGCCATCTGCTCAAGTCCGTGAAGCAAAACAATTTTCAATGCCAACTTTAAATTAATTTTTATTATTAGGGAAAACAGCCGTTTTCCCTTTTTTCATGACTGTAGGATTTTGAAATGTAATAGATTGTTTTTATGGATATATTTTTAAGGAATGAAATATGAATAATGATAGAACAAAAAAATTAGGCGAAGGACTCTCAAATCGCCATATCACAATGATTAGTATTGGCGGTGTTATTGGTGCTGGTTTATTTGTCGGTTCATCTTCTGCAATTGTCAAAGCAGGCCCCGCAGTGATTCTTGCATACCTGATTACCAGCATTATGGTGTTTCTGGTGATGCGCATGTTAGGTGAAATGGCCGTTTTAGAGCCGGACACTGGTTCATTTTCTACCTATGCCCGTAAAGCCATTGGCCCGTGGGCAGGCTTTACCATTGGTTGGTTATATTGGTGGTTTTGGGTACTTGCGATTCCGGTAGAAGCCATCGCAGGTGCTGAAATTTTACATTCGTGGTTTCCGAACGTTTCAGTTTCTATCTATGCGTTCTGTTTTATTGTGTTCTTAAGCTTGGCCAACTTTTTTAGTACCAAAAGTTTTGGTGAGTTTGAGTTCTGGTTCTCTTTAGTCAAAGTCGTTGCCATTATTGGGTTCATTATTATTGGTATTTTGGCAATTTCAGGTATTTGGCCTTTAGCTAAAAATGTCAGTGGTGTTGCCAATTTATACAACAACGCTGGTTTTATGCCGCACGGGATGGGAGGCATTTTAGCTGCCATTTTAATTACGGCATTTTCATTCTTTGGTGTGGAAATTGTCTCGATTGCCGCAGCAGAGTCATCTAACCCTAAACAGAAAATTAGACGTGCCACCAATTTGGTGTTGTACCGTATTATTCTTTTTTTCGTGGTCTCAATGTTTATTGCGGTTTCACTTGTCGATTGGCGTTCACCGGACTTACAAAAGTATGGGACATTCCAATATGTTTTAATGAGCTTAAACGTACCGGGCACTAAACTTATTATTGATACGGTCGTATTTATCGCCGTGGCGAGCTGTATGAATGCGGCAATTTATACCTCTTCTCGTATGTTATTTCGTTTGGGAACACGCAATGAAGCACCGCAGGCAGTCACTAAAGTGAACTATGCCGGTGTACCTGCAATTGCGGTGTTTTCCTCAACTTTTATTGGTTTAGTGTGCTGTGTCATTAACTATGTATTTCCAGGAAAAGTTTTTGGCTTATTGCTCTCAAGCACAGGGTCAATTGCTTTGCTCGTGTACTTGGTTATTGCGTTTTCACAACTACGTTTAAGACATAAGCTAGAAGCGGCTGGAGCGGAAATTCCATTTAAAATGTGGTTATTCCCATGGCTGACTTGGTTTGTGATTATCATTATTTTAAGTGTATTGGCTTATATGTTCTTCTCACCAGCCTATAGTTATGAAACGACTCTATCTTTAGGTGTAACCTTAGGTGTGGTGGTTTGCGGTTTGTTTGTGACCCGAAAGCGTAAAGCAACCCGTTCGGTTGCGATCAATCAGAGTAATTTATAAAATATTAAATTAATTTTTAATGATACAAATAAAAAGCTCCTTAATAAAAAGGAGCTTTTTATTTTTTTAATTCTAATTATTTTATTTTAATTGTAGTTGGGTTTTTATAATAATATAAAGAGTTAAAAGCTAACTGAGCAAAGACGTTTAAATCGCTTGCCAGTTTTCTTTAACTTCTTCTGAGTTTTTATTTAAAATGACTTGATCTTCTTTTACCTCCCCAATCCAAGAAGTAGGGATAAGATGATGTTGATCATTTTCATCTTTGGTGAGTTTTAACTGATTTTCACCTTCAAGATGATCGACAGTTCCTACTTTGGTGCCACAAGAAGCAATAACGTCTGCATGTTTTTTAATATCATTAATATTTAAAGTATTCATCTTTGACCTCTTCTTTGGAAATAGAAAAACGGTAGAAACTAAATTACTGGATAAAACGGCAGAAATCCTTAATTTTTAATAAACCTTACATGATTATTTTATAATTTCACTTAAGCGATATATTTAGGTAACAATGAAATAAAAAGAAATATTCATTGAATAAAGTTATAGAAAATATCTTTTTATTACATTTTATATCTTTAATTAAACAGAATTATTTCGATATGTTTAAGTGAATACTTTTGAATAATTATTTGTAATGAATATTAAAATATCTATAAATATGACAATCTTGAGTATGTTGAGTGAATTTGAACATGCTCAGGCCGAAAACAAAAGTCAGCTCCGCCAAGATTTACTCTACCAATTGGTAAGTTTATCTAAAAGTTTGCCTTATCCAGCTTCAGGTCATACCTATCAGCGATGGCAATTGTTTGCTCAAATTGCAGGGTATGATTTAAGTCTCGCTAAATTATTTGAGTCACATCATGATGCTTTAAGTATTCTAAATGAATTGGGCTATCAAGACGAAATCGATGACCAAACTTGGGCGGTATGGGCAGCAGATGGCGGGCCGGCACCTGTACAGGTCCAGAACAATCACTGTAATGGCATAAAAACCTGGTGCTCAGGTGCAGAGTTTATTCAAAAAGCCCTAATGAGTTATAAGGACAAAGAAGGCCAAGCACAGCTTTGTATCGTTGATTTGGCTCATCCCTCTGTTCATGTTGACTTGAGCCACTGGCAAGCAGTCGGTATGCAGGGAACCCAAACAGCTCAAGTGCATTTTGACAATACTCCTGTTATTCCTATCGGACTGCCAAATTGCTATTTGGAGCGTCCGGGTTTTTGGCATGGTGCTGCTGGTGTTGCGGCTTGTTGGTATGGTGCCGCGGTACGCTTGGTTAGCTTCTTACATAAAAGTTGCACCCTTAACCCAAACGCATTTAAAAAAATGTATTTAGGGGAGTTGGCTCAACAGCTCTCTGTAACCAAACAGTATTTTCAATATATTGCCAAGCTCATTGATGATGAGCCTGCGCTCAGCCATGAGCGTGAAATCCGTATATTACGTGCCCAAACAGAACAATGCTGCCAGAGTGTTATTCAACTCGTTGGTAAAGCTTTAGGCGCGCGTCCTTATTGTGAAGAGCCTACATTTTCACAGCTCATCGCTGATTTACCAGTATTTATCCGACAGAGCCATGCGGCTTTTGATTATGAGTCTATTGCTGAGCTCTGTTTACCGGAGAAAAGCTTATGGGAACTTTGAAGCATCCCTTAGTAGAGGACCGTATGATTTCAGGTGAAGGTACACCCGAATTCATGTGGCTTGAGGCATTTAAAAAGAATCCTTTAGATCGGCTGAATTTAAAGTTGTTTCAGTCTAAAAGAGTGGTGATTGTTGCTCCGCATCCTGATGACGAAGTGCTGGGTTGTGGTGGTTTAATGCAGCAGCTAGTTGAGCAAAACTGTCATATTGTCATTTTGGCAGTCAGTAATGGAACACAAAGCCATCCTCATTCAGTGAAATATACTCCTGACCAATTGAACGATTTACGTCCGCAAGAAACACTGGCTGCTTTAAATACTTTAGGTATTTCAGCTTTTTCTGAACGGATTGGTTTAAATCTAATGGATGGTCAAATTCATTTACAGACGGATCAATTGAATCAGGCGCTTCGCCAAATAGTTCAGCCCGAAGATATTTTAATTTGTAGCTATGCACTTGATGGCCATCCAGATCATGAGGCTGTCGGGAAAACAGTACAAGCTTTTGCCGAAGCTCGGGACTTACTATGTTTGCATGTATTGATTTGGGCATGGCATTGGGCAGAGCCTTTTGACACACGAATTAACTGGTCCAAAGCAAAAGCTTATGCCTTAACTGAAAACCAGTTAATTAAAAAACATCAGGCGGTTATGCAATTTAAAACACAACTTGAAGCCGATGAGAGCACAGGAAATTCCGCCGTTTTATCCTCAAGTGCGATTAGCCGTCTTTTAATGCCTTATGAGGTATATCTGAGTGATTCATTCTCGTGTGTATTTTGAAGAGTTGTATCGTAGTAATAATGACCCATGGGGCTATGACTATCACTGGTATGAAGCCCGTAAAAGACAAATCTGCCTTGCATTATTAACACGACCACACTATGAAAAAGTTTTAGAAATTGGTTGTTCAAATGGGCATTTAAGTGTTTATCTGGCTCAGCGCGCTGCTCATATGTTATGTATTGATGTGTCGAAGCAAGCCGTTCAGCTCGCATCCCAACGGTTAGAAGCATTTGAACATGTGACTGTTGAAAATAGAAAAATACCTGAAGATTTTTATGAACAAAAATTTGACCTGATTGTAATTAGCGAAGTGGCGTACTACCTCACATTCGATGAGTTAGGTGAGTTTATTGAACAGTTAAAGCAGGCCTTAAACCCGGAAGGGGAAATTTTGTGTTGCCATTGGCGACATGATATTCAGGACTTTGAATTGAATGCCCAAAAAGTCCATCAAAGCTTTCAACAATCTTTTCCATTTCATCACTATTTAAGTCTGAACGATCCGGACTTTATGGTCGATGTTTGGACGGTTAATCCTTCATCAATAGCTCAGCGAGAACAATTACGATGAAAATAGGTGTTGTAGTTCCAGCGCATAATGAAGAGCAACATTTGCCAGCCTGTTTGCAATCAATTCAGGAGGCGATTGAAAAAGTACCGGATGAACAAGTCGAGGTTATGGTCGTACTTGATAGTTGTACGGATCAGTCGCGCTCAATTGTACAGCGCTACGAAGTAAGCTGGATTGAATGCAATTATGCATGTGTCGGAAAGGCACGGGACTTAGGTATCCGCCAACTTATTCAAAACGGCGCAACTTGGCTGGCCTGTACCGATGCTGATAGTGTGGTCAGCCCTGACTGGTTACGCTGCCAGATTTTGCATCAACCTACAGATGCAATTTGCGGTATTGTGACTTTAGATGACCTTAGCCGTTTATCAGTTATGAAACAAAAAAAATATTTATCGCATTATCAGGATTGTATGGATCATCATCATATTCATGGCGCAAATTTAAGTTTTAGTGCTGCTGCTTATATGCAAGTAGGCGGTTTTGAACCTGTTCCTTGCCATGAAGATGTTTCGCTCATTCAAAAACTGATAAGGCAGTGCTGTAATATTACATGGAGCAATTTAGTTCGGGTAACTACCAGTAGTCGACTCGAAGGAAGAGCGCCAGAAGGCTTATCAAAATTTTTAGAAAATCTTTAATTAAACTTGCTTTCTTAAGATTATTTTAATAATTAAAATATATTCTAAACTCAGATCCTCTGTTATATATAGTAGTTTAGTGTTCATTGAGCTATACCTTTTTGCCACATCACCCGATGTGGTTTTTTTTCATTATGACCATACAAACATCTAGGCCAACGCAAAGACCTTCTCAACAATAGTGCTGTATATCTGACACGATGACACAAAAAATCACAAAAGCTAAAACTCACGGTTTTCATAAATTGTTTAGATAGCTATAGATAAAATAACGAGGAGAATATTCATGAAAAAAATATTATTTACCACACTCACTGGACTTGTTTTATTAACTAGTAGTGCAGCATTTGCAAGAACAGATCCCGCTTTACTTAATCAAGCAGCAAAAAATGTAGTCACTGTTTCAAAAGCTAAAACTTTAGCTGATGAAACAGGAGTAACCTTAACTGGTACTATCGTTAAGCATATCGCTGGCGACCATTATGAATTTAAAGACAAAACAGGTTCAATTGTGATTGATGTCGATGATGATTTGGCAAATGGTTGGCAGTTAAAGGTTGGAGATAAAGTGCGTATTGTGGGTGAAGTTGATACCCACCGCGTTAAACCGACTGAAATTGAAGTATTACAAATTGAACGTGTTAAATAATTTTTCATTTTAAATAAAAAGCTCGAACTAGATTCGGGCTTTTTTATTGAAATAAGCAAGCTTATAAATTTTTTATAATAATGAAATATAAAGTATTTTAAATAAAGGTATGTTAAGTTGAAAATTCCATTAATAATGAAATTTTATATTTCACGGAAGTCTTATGAACGTTCGCCTGTGTTATGCCAGCCAACGAAATGAAAAAAATGAAGATTTGCTACAAGATTTACGTGATATTCTGACAGAAGCTCGTGATTTCAACGATTTAAACGGGATTTGTGGGGTGCTTTATTATGCCGATAATGCATTTTTTCAATGTCTAGAAGGCGAACAAGAGGTCGTTGAAAGATTATTTGAAAAAATTCAAAAAGATCAAAGGCATTATAATATTAAATGGTTATGCACATACTCCATTGATGAACACTCTTTTCAGCGTTGGTCAATGAAATACGTGCAGCGTAATACAACTATTGAAGCTTTCTTTCTTAACATGGGAGAGAATACCTTTAACCCGCTTTTGCTGAACCAGCAAAACCTCAAATTTTTCTTAAATGAACTCTTAATTGCAGAGCAAACTAAGATGAATACGGTTAAAAAAGTTGGAATGGTGAATCGGGGAGTAAACCCGTTCTAGCTATTAGATGCAATACCGATATGGATGTGTTTGAGTTTAGGTACGATTTGTGTCATGACTAAATAGACAATTACTGAAATCGACAGCATCCATATCACTTCTAAACTTTGACTAATCACAAACATTGCCCAGTAAAAAAAGCTAAAAAGGGCAATACACAGTCCGCTTCCTTTGTAGTACCAAGTAATAAATATTCCAAAGAGCGCTGAAGAAATGATGAGATTTAGTGTCTGATTCATTCCTAGATAGTTAAAAAGAATAATTAGTAAGCATAAAGCTAACATTGATAGTAAATATACAAATATATTTTTTGCAATAAACATTCTTTATATCCTATCTGAAGATTTAAAAAGTAATCTTTCCTCTGTTTCCAGAGGAAAGATAGTACATATTCATTTTTTGAGATTCTTTTTCTATTATTGAGACTTTTTATATTAATAAAGATGACTTTATCATTTTCTCCAGATCTCTTTATTAATATTCAGCTTTCTATTTAATAGTAAAGAGTGCTTATATGTACTGAAATTAATTATAGGAAAAACAATCAATTATGTTGTAATCTTTAGCTTACATAATTGTGAGACATTGCCTACATTTGTATAAAAAATAACCTAATTTTACAAAGCTGTATGAATGAAACTTTATATTTTACATATGTTTATTTAAAATTATTGTTGGGATGGTCTTTACATAAATAACAAAAAGTAACATCGGATTTTCAATCATTATTTTTAAATAAAACTTGATGAATTAAAAATATTATTATTAAAAAGTTAGTTAATATGAGTTTTTGTAATTTGTACAATGAAAAGTAATAATTTAAAGTTATAAATTTAAAATATATTTGTTAAAAATAGATTTCCTTATCTATTTTGATTAGGTTTGGATGATCAAAATATGGAGAACATGGGCCACCAGACCGAGGCTAGTAATATAATAGCCATTATTTTGTTAAAAATATTTATATGTTTTGGTTTTGAAAGAAGCCGAGTACTTAGTCTGCCTACTAAGGCCCATAGGTAGAGACAAGGAAATGCTATAAGTAAAAAAATGCAGGATAAAATTGAGACATTTATTAAGATATCTTGTCCCTGTTTTGTATAGACGCTAATAACTGCAAAAGCCATCATCCATGTTTTAGGATTAATCGCTTGCATTAAAAAAGCAGCTTTAAAACCAATAGGAGGGTATTGTTCATTTTTTTCTAAAGAGATAACAGGATTGTAGTTATATAATTTCCAAGCTAGAACGGTAAGCCAGATTAAACCACTCCATGTCATAATTTTTTGAATAGCAGGGTAAGCAAGAATAGTGGAGCCAAGGCCAATACCAACCACTAATACAAGTAAGGCTGCTCCAATACAAGAACCTAAAATAACGGGAAGTGTTTTAGAAATTTTATAATGACTACTTAAACTTAAAATTATAAAGTTGGTCGGGCCTGGAGTAATTGAGGCAACAATTGCAAATAATGAAAATGCAGTAAGGTTTTCCATCTTGTCTACCTTAGTTAATTGGGAGAGACAAGATGAAATAATTAAGGTTTTTAATCTTGAAGATTTGTGCAGATTTTTCTGTAAGCGGCTGGTGTTAGTCCATAACAGCGTTTAAACCAACGACTTAAATGACTTTGGTCTGAAAAACATAAATCAGAAGCAACTTGTGCTGGAGAAATACTTCTAGCGAGTAAATCACGTGCTCGAGTAAGTCTCAGTTGAATAAGATATTGATGAGGAGCTAAATGAAAAGTTGATTTAAAAATACGGTGAATATGGTAACGGTCTAGTCCCACCATACGTGATATATCTTCTAACCCAATATCTTCAAATAAATGATCATGCAGAATATCTCGGATTTGATGGGCGATGTGGGGAACATGAATACAAGAAGATTGAGAAACTTTTTTTAACCATTTACCTTGGGCAATATATTGAATAAGCACATCTAGACTATTGTCTTTCACAATATTCATTTCTTTATAGTGTAAGTGTCGAAATGCTTGTGAAGTAATGATTGCGAGTTGTTCATCGGATTTTAATGGCGCATCAATCACTAGTTCGTAATGATCGGGGCTGTTGTGAAACAAACCTTGAAGGCGTTGCTTTAACCATTCTGGATGTAGATAAAGCATTTGGTAGGTAAAACCATCAGATGCAGGCGCATGTCCATCATGAATTTCTTCTGGCTCAAGCATAAAAACTTGCCCAGCATGACTATTGATTTGCTTTTTACGGCAATGAAATTGTTGAATGCCAGATTCAGTTACACCAATTAAATAACTTGAATGCCAATGGGGATCATAAGCATGGCCAGTAAAATGAGCACGGATTGTTTCGATACCCGTATTGGTATCTTTTGAAATATCCACCCAGTTACTACTCATAAGCACTGACCTATAAACTTTTAATTTTAGCCCCTGAAACAGTATAAAAGAGATAAAATTAGTTCTAGAAGATTTGTGCAAAAACTTTAAAAATTTAGTGTGCATTAAAACCAGCCTAAAGTTTAACAGGCTGGTTTTTCATTAACGTTTGAATTGATTAATCTGAACGTGTAGCCAGCCAATTACTCATTTCAGGCCAAACAGAGGTCGGAGCTTGGCTACCGGACACTACGCCCATATGGCCGCCGGGCACAGTTTTGAATGTTTTATCTTGGCTACTAATTAAATCCATAAGGGGCTTAACAGCATCGGCGGTCACAATAATGTCTGTATCTCCACCTACAGCCAATACTGAACAATCAATATCTTTTAAATAAGCTGTAAGTTCCCCAAATTTGATTACACCTGTTGAGAGTTCATTATCAATCCAGAAACGTAAAATAATGTCGCGCATAACGCCACCCGGATAGGCCAGCATATTGTCGATAAATGAACTAGAGGTAGCGTGGTCAACAATAAATTCTCGGTTATCCAGATTTTTAAGAAGTTGCCAATAGGTTTTTAAATTGCCAATGGGGTCCGTTAATTTAAAACCGAGTGTGTTTTGCCATCCATGGATATGAAACACTTCACTTGGTACATGTTGGCGAATACGAAAAGGCGTATGCTTACGGACCCACTGTGCAGGTTTAGTCAGACTTCCATAAAGCTTACCCATATAACCTGCTTTATGTGTGTCGATCGGGGAAGCAAGAATCATCAGATTCTTAATATCTTTATCTTTAAATAATGCGGTATAGCAAAGTGAAAGGGCGCCACCTAAACTCCAGCCATGTAATGAAAGCTGTTGTTGTCCACTATGTATACGGACTTGCTTTAACATTTCAGGCATAAAGACTTTTACATAGGTGCCAAAATTGTATTTGGCTTGATTGCGAGTAGGTACACCCCAGTCTATTAAATAAACCTCGAAACCTTGATCTAAAAAATAGCGTATCAGGCTGCGGGTAGGAAACAAATCGTAAATGAGCATGTTCACAGCTAAAGGTGGAACAATCACTAACGGCACACGGTGTTTGGCTGATGCTTCTGTCTCATTTCTATAATGGCGAAGGCTTATAATTTCATGCTTATAAATTACATCAAAAGGTGTTTTTCCTGACAGGGCAATTTCCGACCCTCTAAAAAACAGATCTGATGCATTGGAGAGCATGTGAGGTATTTTCTGACCAGCACGCTTTTTAAGAGATGTTTTAATCGACTGTACCTGTGGAACATTGTGTCGAACTTTAAGCAATAAACTCATTGAATATAAAACCTATAAAGATGTTGCCCAGAGCAAATAACGAGCTGGTCTTTTGCGGATATTAAAGGGAATAAAAGATGAGTTCAGTGACCTAAAAGACAGGATTTTCTGTTTAAGAGATCAAAGTGAAGTTATACTAAATTAATGATTTATTTACATAAGATTTTGAAATGATTGATAAATTGAATTATAGGGCATGATTTTGTATAAAATATTTAAAAATTTAAGCTATTCTTAAGAATAGTAAAAATTTATTGGTAGGGTAATTTTGTAAAGTTTATTTGTGTTTTTTTTACATATTAAAAAATAAAATATAATTATTTTACAATCCGTTAGGAATGTAATCAGAAAGTAGTATATATGGAATTTGTTTTTAATGGTTTTTATACACTAATTTCGGCGGTCATCGTTCTATTGTTGGGTCGCTTTCTTGTCAATCGGATTGATTTTTTAAAACGTTATAATATCCCTGAACCGGTAGCAGGTGGTTTGGTCGCTGCGGTAGTTTCTTTACTTGTCCACACTTTTTGGGGATACAGTATTGTTTTTAGCAGTGAATTACAAACCAGCTTTATGCTCGTGTTCTTTGCTTCAATTGGTTTAAGTGCCAATTTTATGAAGCTTAAAGAGGGTGGTACTGCTTTAGTCATCTTCTTAATTTGTGTAGCCTCATTTATTGTTGTTCAAAATGCTGTCGGTATGAGCCTTGCAACCTTATTGGGTCTAGACCCACTTATTGGTTTGATTGCAGGTTCAATTACATTAACCGGTGGTCATGGTACAGCAGGTGCGTGGGGTGAAATTTTAGAAAGCCAGCATGGTATTCAGGGTGCTTTAGCGTTAGGTATGGCAAGTGCTACGTTTGGCTTGATTATTGGTGGTGTCATTGGTGGTCCTTTAGCCAAATTGCTCATTAATCGTTATAGCCTTGCTCAAGCAAAAACCAATGCTGAGATTCAGCAGCGTGACACGCATGTTGAACAAAATTCAGATGATCTTGCACCGTTTGAAAACCCGCATCAAGTTCGTTTAATTACTGCCGACAATGCAATTACCACGCTTGGTATGTTTGCAGCCTGTTTAGCATTTGCTGAATTTATGACTGGCTTCAGTAAGGGAACTTGGTTTGAGTTACCAACTTTCGTTTGGGCGCTTGGTGGCGGTGTAATCTTAAGAAATATTTTAGAAAGCGTGTTGAAGGTTGATATTTTTGACCGCGCGATTGACGTTTTTGGTAATGCGTCTTTATCTC
>NZ_POYH01000003.1:0-22282 GCF_002899995.1 Acinetobacter sp. AKBS16
CGTAGATCTCAAAAAGTGTCAATGCATATTTCTACTCAAATAAATTGATACTTATAATATTTTGACAATTAGTTATTCTTTAGATTTAGACATAAAAATAATAATTTTTTTTATAATATATTCTTTATAGATGAATACATTTTTTCTTTATTTTTTTATTATTTTTTATGAATATTAAAGCTAACTAATTTTATTTATAAAAAGACTTTTGCATAAGTAGAAATATTTTATTTATATAATCCTGACTAAAAAACTAGACTTTTGTTTCTGTCAATTTGGCCAAAATGCCCAAATTAGATACGGGAAATAGAGAACTTTAATTGAAAAAAAATATTTCAAATACATTTTATAGGCAATCATCTCGACTTTTTTGAAGCTAATCTACTTAAATATTTCATTATGGCTAAGAACTAGACGCTTGATGACAAAAAGATGAAAAATGTCTTTCTAAAATGAAAAAACTGCGTATAATGCCCTCCATCAAGTACGCGCTCATAGCTCAGCTGGATAGAGCACTTGGCTACGAACTAAGGGGTCGGGAGTTCGAATCTCTCTGAGCGCACCACTTGAAGAATTAACCGCTATATATAGCGGTTTTTTTGTGCCTGTTTTTTATAATTTTTTAATAAAGAAAGCTGGTACTTGTGATAACCAGCTTTAAAAAATCTAAATTCGAAGCTATTTATTAGCCGAATGTTTTGAAGCGGCTTTCATCATCAATAAAAGCTTTTTCGCCTGCTGCGCCTTCAATAGAACCAAAAACTAGCTGAGCTCTTAGTTTCCATTCTGCTGGGATATTAAATGAGGTATTAATTTTCTCATCAATAATTGGATTGTAGTGTTGCAATGAAGCACCAATATTTTGTTCAGCTAATACATTCCAAACTGCAAATTGAGCAATTGCTGTTGAATGTTCTGACCAGATCGGAAAATTATCAGCATAAAGTTCAAATTGCTCTTGTAAGCTTTTAATAATGCTCTGGTCTTCATAAAACAGAACTGTACCTGCGCCTGCTGCAAAGCTTTGAATTTTTTGTTCTGTTCCAGATACCGCTTCAGCTGGGATAATGGTTTTTAAAACTTCTAGAACTGTATTCCAGAATTTATGATGTGATTGTCCAAATAAGATCACAGCGCGAGATGATTGAGAGTTAAAAGCTGAAGGGCTGTGTCTTATTGCTTCTTGAATTAACTTTTCAATCTCATCATTTGATTGGCTTAAGTTATTGCCAATTGCATAAATAGAGCGGCGGTTTTTAATGAGTTCTATAAAAGAGGTTTCATTTGAAGGTTCTAGCTCTTGAGCAGCTTTCAAAGCCACATCTTCTTGAGCTGTTGTTTTTTGTTTGAAGCCAAATAGTTTTGCAAAGAGAGACATGACGAATTCCACGAAAAGAGACAATAGAAGCATTCTATAAATTTAAAAATATGAAATAAGCCTTATAAATATGAATCTACGTTCTATATATGAAACGCATAAGTAGCTTGTACTAATAAAAGCTTTACAGTTAAAGCAAAAATAAAAAATCACTTTTGATTCATTTTAAAGCGTAGATGAATATGCTCTAATAGTTTCGATTTATTCAATATTGATACATTGTGATGACCGAGCAAAAAAGCGCTTTATCTTTACGTTATTATTTAAATTTAGAAGAGTCTCAAGACGGATTTGGCTTGGTGACATTCGGAAAGAAGCAATTCACACGGTTTTTGACACCTGTTATTAGTATTGCAATTATTATTTGGGGCTTATATTTAGGCTTTTCAGGTGTTGGCCGCTACTATGTTGCTTTAGGCGTTTTCTTCTTGGTTATGCAAGGTCTAATGCGCTACTGGCTTTTACCTATGATGTTTAAACGTCAATTTGTACGTTATCAATTTGGTAAGAGCGAGCAAGGAATCGATTTATATCAAGATTATTTTGAGCTCTATGCTGCTGGGCGTAAACAAGCTGTACAGTATAGTGAAGTGCAGACTTTTGCTAAAGGCAAGCTGACTTATATGCTTGAGCTTAAAAATAAAACGGTCATCATTGTACCGAAACGTGCATTTGCTCAGGCTTCAGATCAAACTATATTTGAAAATACATTTAAGAAATAAGTTATTGGAATTATTAGCCGCAACAATAAAGGAAGCTTCATGAAAACACGTCCTTCAAAAATCGTTTGTGTGGGCAGAAGTTATGCTGATCATGTAAAAGAGCTGAACAATGCAATGCCAGGACGTCCGGTGTTATTTATCAAACCACCAAGTAGTTTGATTGGTTTAGATGAAGGCATTTCATGGAATCCTGCGTGGGGTAGTTGTCATTTCGAATGCGAATTTGTTTTACGCATTGATCAGCCACTAAAAGGAGAAACTGATCCGCAAAAAGTATTGCAGGCCATTGGTGCAGTGACTTTAGGATTGGATTTAACATTACGTGACTTACAAAATGAGTTAAAAGATAAAGGCCAACCCTGGGAAAGAGCAAAGGCTTTTGATGGTTCGTGTGTGCTTGCAGACTGGGTAGATGTGAGTGAAATCACGAACTGGGAAGAGACTAGATTTACTTTCCATATTAATGATGAATTACGTCAAGACGGTAATACCGCTTTGCTCATGTTTAATATTGCTTATCTTTTAGTAGATATTAATCAGGTGTTCTCACTTGAGCCAGGCGATGTCATTATGACGGGTACACCCGCAGGTGTAGGGCCATTAAATGCTGGCGATCAGTTAAAAATGACTTTGAAAGGTGTTACTCAAGATTTTGTTTGGGAAACATTTGTTAAAGCATAATTTTATTTAAGTTATTAAACTTTAAACCCTATTATTAACCGGATAATAGGGTTTTTATTATACTCAAAATTAATTTATTGATAGAGTTTTCGGAACTGGTCTGGGGTAAAACCCATCCAACGTTTAAACATATAAATAAATGCCGATGCGCTGGCATAGCCCAAATCAAAAGCGATACTTTCTATGGTTTTTCCTTGATTAAGCATGGTCATTGCTTTCATTACTTTTAATCGTTGCCTCCATTCATGTAAAGACATTCCCAACTCTTTTTGACTGTAACGTGCCAACGTTCTTTCAGTCATATTTATTCGTTCAGCTAATTCTTGCAAGGTGCTGTTATCGGCAGGGCATTGATGTAAATCATTTAGAATTTTTGCTAAAGCTGGATGATCTGTTGTAGGTAAATAACTACCCACTAATTCAGCCTGTATGAGTTGATCTAATAAAACTTGGAGTAGGCGTATATATTCGACTTGGGTTTCATCGTGTGGGTTTTGCCTCAAGTGATCGAGTAAAGCAGGTACAAGTGGGGATGTTAATAGGATACCGGCTTTCTGCGGTAACTTTTGGCACAGACTTTCATGAACATATAAAGTTGCATGAGTCACTTCGTTGCGGTTAATACCACTGTGTTTGGTATAAGGAGGAAGCCAAATACCATAAGGTGGCGGGGTTAAATAATTAATTTGATCAATATTAACTTCGAGTACACCACTAAACGCATAAATAAACTCACCCCATGCATGCGCATGTTGAGGATAAACCGTTTCTGCGGGTGCATTACGAACACGGAACCAAAGCAAATCAGGAATTGCGTTATGAGCCGGAATTTCCTGAAAATCCTGCACACGTTGAGCTGATTTTTTCATCTTTGAAAATTGCCTGAAATTGCTTATGTATTGTCTGTTTTTCACTATATCATCTAAATAAGACAGTTCTATAGTCAGATTTTTCGCTATAAATAAAGGTGCTAAATGGAAGAGCGCAAAAATCTGGATACCAGAGCTTCGGCTTTAATGGTGCTTTTATGTATGGTCCTAGGGCTGCAACAGGTAGTTCTGAAAATAGCAGCACCAGATATTTCGCCGATTATGCAAATCGCTTTACGTTCCGGCTTATCTGCTATTTTGGTTTTACCTTTATTGTGGCGAGATCATTCGATTCATCTATTTTCTTATAGACAATGCAAAGCTGGCGCTCTTATTGCTTTATTTTTTTCATTAGAATTTTATTTCGTCACCCAAGCCTTAAAGTTTACCTCTACCTCTCATACAGTAGTTTTACTGTATACCGCTCCAATTTTTGTTGCATTAGGGCTTCATTGGAAATTTCCTACTGAACGTCTGAATCGAGCGCAATGGGGTGGCATTGCTCTGGCTTTTATGGGGATCATTCTTACATTTTACCCAACAACCACAGCTACAAATGCGCCAGCTCTAGCACAAGTTTTGTTAGGCGATTTATATGCACTTATGGCTGGGCTTGCATGGGCGCTCAGTACAATTATTGTTCGTTTATCTCCTTTAGCTCAAGCGCCGGCAACTCAAACATTGTTTTATCAACTATTTGGCTGTTTTGTTCTACTCTTACTAATCGCTTTTTTAACAAATCAAACAACAATTCATTTCACCACTTTAACGATCTTAAGCTTAAGCTTTCAAACTTTAATCGTATCTTTTGCAAGTTTACTATTATGGTTTTGGTTATTAAGAAATTATCTTGCATCACGATTAGGGGTATTTTCTTTTTTAACCCCATTATTTGGTGTGTTATTTAGTATTTTGTTATTAGAGGAAAAACTAGAAATTAAATTTATTTTTGGAAGTATTTTAGTGTTGTCAGGAATTGTCATTATGAGTCTAAAGCAGGGCAAAGCTAAAAGCAGCTAAGCCCTGACTTTAGTTGAGTATTATTTCTCTTCAAAAATTGTTGAAAGTGGAATAGAGAGCTTTGCAGCTAAATAATCATTAGACTCTACTAAAGCTGGGCCAATTTTTTCCATCCATTCGTCATCATCATGAACATTTGATACATCCTGACGTAAAGGTAATGGATAAGGCAGTGCAGTGAAGAAGCTCCAAAAGTCGACTTGAGATAAATTGCGGACCAAAACATATTCATCTTTATCGGTACGTTTAACTAGATTTTGCTCTTCTAGTAAGAGAACATAAGCAGGCCAACGACCAACTTCACCACGACCTAAAATTTCTAATGCTTCTTTATCACTTACGCTTTCACCAAGTTTTTGCTTTTTATAGAACAATTCCAAAATGTCGAGTAGCATTAAAACCGGATGTCTTTTTTGCTCTTTGCCTGAATGAAAAGCGGTAAGAGCAAAACTTACCTCGACACCAAGCAATACAATATTCCAAGATAAGAAGACCCATAATAGGAAAATAGGTACTGCTGCAAACGCACCATATATGATTTCATAACTGGTGAAATTTGACATAACAAAGCTAAATAAATTTTTGAGTGTCTCAAATAATGCAGCACTTAAGCATGCAGCAATTGCTGCTGCATATAGGGGAACTGTGCGGTTGGGAATAGTCCAATATAAAATAAAAAAACCTAAAATTGTGAGAACAAAAGAAATAAGCCAGAGTAAAAATGCGCCATCAAGTTGATAACCTGTGAAGTTATTGCTCAATAAATTCATGGAAGCAACAGTTGATGAAATAACAAATGCACTGCCTAAAATAATTGGACCAAGTGAAATAATGGTCCAGTAACGCATAAAGCCTACAATACCGCTACGGGTTTCTTTTACTCGCCATATTCGGTTAAAAACGGTTTCAATTGAAGTAAGCATTAAAACTGTTGTGACAAAGAGGAATAGCACACCAATTACAGTTAAATTACTGGACTTTTCGGTAAAAGCATTAAGAGCTTTATCAAAAGCAATCGTACTTTTAGGCAAAAAATTACTGTAGATTAAGTGCTGTAACTGTTGTCTGGCAGGTTCCAATGCCTTAATTGAAGAAATAATAACTAAAAATACCGTTAACATAGGTACAACGGCAAAAAGTGTCGTATAGGTGAGGGAGCCGGCTTGTTCACGGCAACGATCCGCTTCAAAACGCTTAATTACGAATAAAATAAATTGAAACCAGGTCTTGTTATAAAAAGGAAGCTTCTTCAAAAAACGTTCTAACATGCGTCATCTATCCCGATTTTTTTAATCATGATGTGGGTGATTGATATTCACCAGTGTATTCGGTTGAGAACACTATCGTTGATGTGGGTAAACTTTAACCTAAAGAATAAAAAAGTATTCTGAAAGTTCTGTATGTATCATCGTAACAAAAGGTAGTAAAAAGCTTTTACCGATATTTGTTACTGTGCCCTTAAAAATCAATCACCTCTAGAATTTCATAAAATTGGCTACGCCAAAAAAACAAAAAATACCGTATAGTGTTCTTTTTAACAAAATTCGTGAAACCGATGCAACCTTACATTCTTGTGCTTTATTACAGTAAATATGGTTCAACTAAAGAAATGGCGCACCTTATTGCGAATGGTGTTGAATCGGCAGGTATGAATGTAAAAATTCGCACAGTACCTAATATTGCAACAGTAGTAACAGAAGCTGAGCCAAGCATTCCTGAAGAAGGTGATATTTATTGTACTTTAGAGGAACTGGCCAATTGTGCAGGCTTAGCGCTAGGGTCTCCAACTCGCTTTGGTAATATGGCAAGCGAAATGAAATATTTTTGGGATCAGACTACAAGCCTTTGGTTAAATGGTGCTTTACATAATAAGCCAGCATGCGTTTTTACTTCTTCTGGTTCAATGCATGGTGGGCAAGAAAGTACGTTATTAACAATGTTACCTCCATTATTTCATCACGGTATGATGATTTTAGGATTACCAAACTCTATTCCGGCTTTGTCGAATACTAAAACAGGTGGGACTCCCTATGGCGCAAGCCACGTGAGTGGTCCAAGACATGATCAAAGTTTAAGCCAAGATGAAAAAATTTTATGTGAAGCACAAGGGAAGCGCTTAGGCGAAATCGTAAAAAAACTTCATTCTTAAATTTATGGCAATAAAAAAGAGCGGGTTTCCGCTCTTTTTTATTTAAACTATTTTATTCTTTTACAAAAGTTACTGTGCCATCAGCAAGTGATTGAACGCGCGCTAATGACTCAACGCGGTAACCTTTTTCAAGTAATAAATCACGGCCTGGTTGGAATGATTTTTCAATCACAATACCCACACCTACAACTTCTGCATTTGCTTGATGAATTAAGTCAATCAAACCAAGCGCAGCTTGACCATTTGCTAAGAAGTCATCAATCACTAAGGCTTTGTCGCTTGAGTTGATGTGCTTATTTGAAATGGCAATGGTACTTTCTGTCTGTTTAGTGAAACTAAACACTTTAGCGCGGTATAAATCGTCTTTTAAAGTAAGCGATTGATATTTGCGAGCAAAAATCACAGGTACACCAAGTTCTAAACCTGCCATGATTGCTGGCGCAATACCTGAAGCTTCAATGGTAATAATCTTGGTAATCCCTGCATCTTTAAAGCGAGCGGCAAATTCTTTACCAATCTGCTGCATGAGTACAGGGTCAATTTGGTGATTTAAGAAAGCGTCGACTTTCAACACTTGATCAGATAGAACGATACCTTCTGTTAAGATTTTCTGTTCTAGTGCGTGCACGGGAGAATCCTCTAGACGGATGCTTTTTAAAGCAAATGCGTATTTTAAAAAGCATCCGAAAAAATGCAAGCTTTAATTCGTTTTACCTGTATAACTTGTTAATAACAAACCATAAGATGTTTTGCCATCAATATGACTTACCTTGACTGGAAGGTAGTCTAATTTCGGTGCTAGCCAGAAAATTGTGCTGCGCTCAGGTTTCTTATGTTGTAAAACAACTTTTACGGTATCGAATGTGCCATAAGAGGTTTTAATTTTCTCGTTGCCTTGTTTAACAAAACGACGATTTTCAACTTCTTTTGCATCCGCTAGAGGGTAAGACGATTTAAGTGAACCATTTTTTAAATCTTCACGAATCTGTAATTCTGCATTTAGCTCATCAAGCACACCTGCCTGCCAAGCAAATGAGCGCGCTTTATCGTCTTTTTTCGTGCTAATAGTCTTATTGCCAGGATTAAAATTAATACTCATTGTGTTGTTATGAATCAAAATTTTACTGGTACGACTAAAGCTTTGTGAACCAATTTTACCGTTTGCAAAACTAAATTTACTTGTTTCACTTGCAGAAGCGATTCCACCTGCTTTTGCTGTGAATTGATAAGTCCAATTATTGCCTTGTTGACTCAATGCACGTGTCGCTGAACCCATACCTTTATTATTGTAGGTAAACTGATAATTTGCCTGAAATGGGCTCATGGCAAGTGCATGGCTAGAGAAACCTGCGATAAGCAAAGTTGTCGAAATACCAGTTGCGATGCTGAATGATTTCAGAAATTTTGTTGCCATAAGTAAATATCCTTGTACAGACTGATAGGTCAGTGCTGATGCATCTATGACTTTTGCATATTATGCCTGTTGATCATGGAGAAAAAATCAGGATTTATGCTAAATATGTAATCTCTTTGTGTTTTTTAACAGTGTATTTCTTTAGTTCATACCGTTGTTATACATCTTTTTGCTGTATTGGCGTAATTTCAGTGTCTCCAAGTTCATCTTCAAAATCATCATCTTGATCACGGAAAAGTAAAGCAGCGAGATTAACATTACCAAAGACAACTAATTCTGCTTCACGTACTCGTGCATAGTTGATATGAACCTTGCCTAAAGTTTCAATAATACTGGCCTTTTTAGCAAACCAACGGTTAAGGTCTAAGAAGATCAGGTCATCTTTTTCTTGGGCTACATCAAATCGCTCCAGAATCATGCCTAATGGATCTTTTTTTAGAATTTTGTGATAGTAAAAAATAGCCGCTTTTACAGCAATTTTTTGCCAGAAATTTTTATATTTAGCTTCTACAATTTGCGTGTTACTAATTTGCTCAAAAACAATAAGTTGTTGTTCTTTATTAAATTCCATCTGGATAAGTTTTAAGTCGACCGACAAAGTGGTCTCTAAACCTTTAACATGCATTGTGGCATAGAGTCTTAACCAGTCATGATAAAGATCTGCATGTAGATCATCTAAAAACTCGACATTATTAGTCACGTAGCGTTCTAAGGTCGCATTTAGAAAAGTTTGCGATAATGTAAAATCTCTTTCTTCCTCAATGAAGGCTTCAGCTTTTCGGTAGACTTTATGAAGACGTTTGACTAATGAGGAAAATAGCGTTTGCATAAAAGAACTTCCAGAAGATGATTTACTAAAGAATCCACACAATCTTTATTATGATAAAAAACAGGTTTTGATATTGCAGTGTAACAAATTTAATTGATACATTTTGACAAAATGAAAATGGATAAATATCAATATTTGAAGTGAATCACACTTTTATCCATATTTGAATATCAGTTTATGTTTTATTCGGTAATACCGTGGGGAAAAGGCATCTATATGCTTTTAAGATTATGTTGAAAAAAAGAAGTCTATCCATAGAGCCTTTTTATTATTGGTGGCAAGACCGAGTCTTTATCGCTGCAATAATATTAGCAATCTTACTGCATATTTTTGTGTTGCTCATCCATTTTGCGATGCCTGCGCCATCAGAACAATCGACTAAAGAAATTGCAATATCGATTCGTCCTACTGAAGATGTGATCAAGCATGCAGACTTTTTAGCTCAAGCCGATCAACAAGGTTCAGGGGCTTTTCGGGCAGCTCATCGGATGTCGAGTAACTCTCCAGCGCCTATGCCAAGTGATGCTTCAACAGGAGAAGCTCAGCTAGAAACTTTAGAAAAAGTGCAGCAACAAAGAGAACTTAAATTTGAAGAAAAAGTACTCATGACTGTATTGAGTTGGCAGAAACAAGCAGAGGAGAGCCAAAGAAAAAAAGCACTTGAACAATTACAAAGTCAGTTTCAGGCAAAAGCTGCCATGGTAGCGAGTCTTGAAGCTCAGTATTTACAACGTCAGCAAGATTTTAGTCGCCAACAAAAAATAAAAACAGTAGATGGTATTCAAGCCAAGAAAGATGCGTCGGCAGCTTATCTAGATAAATTTCGTGAAAAAGTAGAGCTTTATGGCAACCGTTATTATCCAGAAGAAGCGAAACAGCAACAGTTAAAAGGTGAAGTTCGCCTTATGGTAATTTTGAATGCTCAAGGGGGAATTCGTGCAATTCGTTTGCTTGAAAGCTCAGGTCATCCAGTTCTAGATGAAGCAGCAAAGGCATCGGTACGGCGTGGAGCGCCGTTTGGCCGTTTTGATGCAAATATGAAAGATATTTCGGAGCTTCGTATTATTCGTACATGGCGTTTTGATCCAGCTGAAGCTGAATTTGAAGTTCATTAATGAAAAAATGTGGATAACTTTTAGGATATCCACATTTTTAAAATGTATTAAGAAGCTGACTGCGTTCTTAATCGTGTGAGGGAATTTGATTATTCCTGATACGGGTTGGCAATATTGAGTTTAGCTAAGATTTCGATCTCTAAACCTTCCATTTCTTCAGCATCCTCATCACTTGTTTCATGGTCATAACCAAGTAAATGTAGGACCCCATGAACTAAAAGATGTGCAAAATGATTTTGTGCAGTTTTCTTTTGTTCCAAAGCCTCTTGTAATACCACTGGAATACAAATTACTAAATCACCCAACGGTAATGCGTCGAGCATTGGTAAAACTTCTTCTGGAATATCACTTGGAAAAGATAGAACGTTAGTTGGCTTATCTTTCTCTCGATATTGCAAGTTAAGTTGATGGCTTTCTTCCAAATCAACACATGCGATACCAATTTCGCAATCTTCTTTATAGCCAACGTGGCGTAAAGTTGTCTCAATAATTTTTTTGAGTTGAGCTCGTTTGAGCTCTAACTCAGGGGATCGAAAGTCTTGTTGTAAACTTAAACTGATTTTCAAAATGAATCCTTAAGCATCCTGATGTTGCAAGTCTGCTGCTGTATCGTTTTCAGCAATTAATGCTTCTTGGCGTGCTTTACGTTCAGCACGTGCTTCAGCATTAAGACGCTGTTGTTCACCATCCCAACCCTCATAAGCTTCAACAATTTTTTGAACAAGTTGATGGCGTACTACATCACGGGAATGGAAACGGGTAATATGAATTTCTTTAATGTTCTCAAGTACGCGAAGGGCGTGTGCCAAACCAGATTGTTGGCCTCGAGGTAAATCTACTTGGGTAATGTCACCTGTAATCACTGCACGAGAGCCAAAACCTAAACGGGTCAAGAACATTTTCATTTGTTCTGGTGTAGTGTTTTGAGCTTCATCCAAAATCACAAATGAATGGTTAAGAGTACGACCACGCATATAAGCAAGTGGTGCAACTTCAATCACTTGACGTTCGATTAACTTGGCGACTTTTTCGAAGCCCAGCATTTCGTAGAGGGCATCGTAAAGAGGACGTAGATATGGGTCGATTTTCTGGGTTAAATCACCAGGTAAGAAACCGAGCTTTTCTCCTGCCTCTACCGCAGGGCGGACAAGTAAAATTCGCTGGATTTCATTACGCTCTAACATGTCCACTGCGGCAGCAACTGCTAAATAAGTTTTACCTGTACCAGCAGGGCCTACACCAAAAGAAATATCGCTTTGTAAAATACGTTGTACATAGCGTTTTTGATTGGCACCACGTGGATTAATGCGACCTTTTCGAGTCTGGAAATAGACATCCATGGGCGCATCATGCTCATCCATTTCTTCGCCAACTAGTTCGAAGTTTCGTTCAGTTTGCGAAGATTGAATCAAGAGGTGTAACAGGTCAGCACTGATTTGTTGGGACGCCTCTGTTTCTTCGTAGAGTCGTTGCAATAACGCTTCGGCTCTCCCAACAGCATCTATCTCACCATCTATGTAAAAAACATCTCCACGATGAGTAATTTTGACATCTAAACGCTGTTCAATTTGCTTAAGGTGCCCATTATAGGCACCCAAGATGCTCTTTAAACGTTCCATTGAAATTTCAGGAAATGTTACGGTACGTCGAATCGCTGCAGTCAAGAGAAAACCTTTCAGTAGACTTTAGAATACCTCTACATTACGCCACGTCAGGCTCAAGATTCAAGAGTTCACCGTAAACTAAATTTAAAGTTTTAATTTCAGTAATCTCAATCTCTGCAAAACGACCAACCCACGATGCATCGCCTACAAAAGTCACTAAACGTGTATTGTCTGCTGTACCTACTAAAATATTAGGGTCTTGATCAGATACTTTTTCAATAAGTACACGTTCAATTTTGCCAAGCATTGCGTCAGTTTTTTCAATGCTAGATTGCTTAATGACTTGTTGAACTTGTGCTAAACGTTCTTTTTTAACGTGTTCAGGAGTTGTATCTGGTAAGTCAGATGCTGGTGTACCCGGGCGTTTTGAGTAAACAAAGCTATAAGAATGATCAAAGTCTAAGTCTTTGATAAACTGCAATGTTTCTGCAAAATTCTCATCTGTTTCACCAGGGAAACCAATGATAAAATCGCTCGATAAATGCATATCAGGGCGTATTTTGCGTAACTTGGCAATCTTATCGATGTATACATCAATCGTGTGATTTCGCTTCATTGCTTTGAGTACATCATTAGATCCACTTTGTACTGGCAAATGTAAGTGTGAAACCATTTGAGGTAAATCTTCATAACACTGAATAAGTTCATCAGAGAACTCAAGTGGATGCGAAGTTGTATAACGTAAACGGCCAATACCTGGAATTTCTGCAACGAGTCGTAACAATTCAGGGAAGGTACAAATGCCGCCTTCGAATGTTTCACCACGATATCCGTTCACATTTTGACCAAGTAAGCTGATTTCACGGACACCTTTTTCAGCAAGACCTGCGATTTCTGCAAGTACATCGTCAAGTGGACGTGAAACTTCTTCACCACGAGTGTATGGAACAACACAGAAAGAACAGTATTTAGAGCAACCTTCCATAATAGAAACGAATGCTTTAAAACCTTCTACGCGTGGTTCAGGTAAGAAGTCGAATTTTTCAATATCAGGGAATGAAATATCAACGAGCTTAATCTTTTCTTTTTTTGGCTTTTCCACTTGTGCGTGGTGTTGATCAAGCATTTGCGGTAAACGGTGTAAGGTTTGTGGACCAAAAATCATGTCGACATAAGGTGCACGTTTTTGAATATTGTCACCTTCTTGAGAAGCAACACATCCACCCACGCCAATAACAAGATCAGGATTTTGTTCTTTTAGTTTACGCCAACGACCTAATTCACTAAATACTTTCTCTTGTGCTTTTTCACGGATAGAGCAAGTATTCATGAGCAGAATGTCTGCTTCATTAGGGTTATTCGTTAACACATAACCATGAGAATCCCCCAAAAGGTCTGCCATACGGTGACTGTCATACTCATTCATCTGACACCCTTGAGTTTCAATATATAGTTTCTTTATTGAAACGTCAGTGGTGTGCGTTGGCTGGGTAACAGTGTTTTCTGAGGCAGCTTTGGCACCATTGGGAATGAAGGTTTGAACCGTCATGCAGGCTCCTAACAGATCGATCTAGTTAAATAATAAAATGACCCAAAACGGGTCAAACCAATCATTATAGCAGTATTTTGAGCAGAACAGATAACAATAAACTCCCATAAGCTACACATGATTTATGGAGACAAATGACATGAATTTTAATGATGTTGAATCAGATAGTTACATAACACAACAAAAGAAAGCATGAAGAATAATTAAACTATGCCTAAAGGTGGATAGTCAGGATTTAACGCATTTATGAGACCAGGTAAAAAGAGCTCATCAAACAAGAGTCGTGTGATGAAAAATAAATATGCACATCGTAGCTGGTTAGGAGCTGTGTGTTTACTTGGTTGTTCATTATCTTATGCTGCAGAAGAACAATTTAACGATGCACTAAATGCTGCCAATAGTGGTAATACTGCATTGTTAGATCAATATCAGCTTGCAATGCAAAATGATGTGTTGGGCTACTATCCTGAATATTGGAAATTAAACACGAATTTAGGCTTTCAATCTCCGACATCAATTGTAAGCTTCGCACAGCGCTATCCACAGTCTGCTATGGCAGAAAAGCTGGCCGCGGATTATGTCGAAGAAAAAGTCAAACAAGCTGACTTTGCGTCTGCACAACCAATCTTGCCTTATGTTTCGAATCCTGACCAAGCCGAAAATTGTGCTTTAGCGCAGGTGAGAGCTAAAAGTGGTGATGCATTAGTTTTTGCTGAATATAAAGATGTATGGTTAGCCACCGAATCGCAACCAGAATCATGTATTGGACTCGGCCGTATGATGCTGACTAGTCCATTAATGAGTACGCAAGACAAGCAGCAGCGCCTGTGGGTACAGTTACGTGCAGGTTTATCTGGACAGGCGCTTGCTACAGCACAGACTTTGGGTTTGAATTTGTCTTTGGCTCAGCTCAATCAGATTCAGGCGAATCCACTGAATTACTTATGGTCAGCACCAAAAACCAATGACGTAGATTATGCCTATTTGATTTTTGCACTAGGCCGATTAGCAAATAATGATTTAGGAAATGCTTTTGCAAATGTACAGCGAGTAGCGCAAGGCACTCCAGAGAGCGTGCAAAAGTATCTCTATCGAACCGTAGCCTATATTGGTGGAACTACGGTAATGAAAAACAACTTTAACCGTGAAGTCCTTCAATATTTTGACGCAAGTTATGGCTATCCGTTAAGTCCTGAAGAAGCTGAAATTTATGCACGACAAGCTATTCGTTTTAGTGCATGGGAAAGTTTAATTCGTGCAATTGATAGTATGTCGGTTTCACAAAAACAAGAAGATCGCTGGCAATATTGGTTAGCGCGTGCGACAGAGCAACGTGGCGATAGTAATTCTAAAAACACGGCACAACGTATTTATAAAAAATTAGCTGAAAGTGGGGATGATTATCACAACCTTCTTGCAAAAGACCGTTTAGGCGTACGATATAATCATCAGCCATATAATGATGAGCCAACTGCAAGTGATTTACGCCGTCTAGATCAAAATATTCACTTTAATCGTGCATTTACTTTAAGACGGATTAATGCCAACCCAACCTATACTAACCGAGAGTGGAACTGGGCTGTTCGTCAAGCATATCTACAGCATGATGATGGATTACTATTAGCGGCGGCAAAACGTGCTCATGATATGGGATGGTATGACCGCGCGATTTATGCGGCAGATCGTACAACGAATAAACATAATGATACTTATCGTTATGTGACCCCGCATAAGACCAATGTCGTAAGCCATAGTTACAATGCTGGAATTGATCCTGCTTGGGCTTATGGTTTAATGCGTCAAGAAAGCCGGTTTGTTACCTCGGCACGCTCTCATGTGGGTGCTGGTGGACTTATGCAAATTATGCCGGATACGGCAAAGTTGATTGCTCGCCAGATGGGAGAAACATATAATCCGGCAGCGTTAAGTGAAATGAACACCAATATTCGTTATGGGACATTTTATTTATCGATGATTCAAGGGCAATTAAGTAATAACCCTGTTTTAGCAACGGCGGGTTATAATGCTGGGCCGAATCGGGCAAGACGTTGGCAACCTGATTATCAACCGATTGAGGCTGATCAATATACAGAAACCATTCCATTGCTTGAGACCAGAGATTATGTCAAGCATGTCATGACGAATGCGACGCATTATGGAGTGATATTAGGTCAAGGTGCTCAATCATTAATACAACGTATGAAAGTCATTCCAACGCGATCATCACCTTAGTTTTAGATGATGAATGATGGAACATTCTTTTAATTGGCATAACCAAGTTTTAATTAAATGAAATATAGAGACCTAGGACTTCAATCAATATCGCAACT
The DNA here is from genome assembly GCF_002899995.1 of Acinetobacter sp. AKBS16. Classification (NCBI taxonomy): domain Bacteria; kingdom Pseudomonadati; phylum Pseudomonadota; class Gammaproteobacteria; order Moraxellales; family Moraxellaceae; genus Acinetobacter; species Acinetobacter sp. AKBS16. The sequence continues at coordinate 15,661 of NZ_POYH01000003.1, forward strand.
TGCATGGTGGATCATCTGTGCAAGCGTTGGTTTGTTGAGTTCTGTTTTACATGCGGAACCTGTTAACGTGCAAGGTTATGTTATGCATGTACAGATGACGCCTGCTGTTTGTGCGCTAGATCCTTCTAAACAAAAGCAGCGTAAATGTCTTGAAGGATATTCGCTTACGATTACTGGTTTAATGCCTGAAACCACCAGAACTGACTGTTCAACACAAAGCTCAGCTACACTGTCACCACTGCAAGCTAAGGTGGTCGCTCGGGTGATGCCAGATAATAATGCTCGTGTGCAACTCTGGAGAAGTGTGGGTGGCTGTGTGCCTATGAATGCAAGTCAATATTTCCGTACGATTATTAACTTTGCTGAACGTTTAAAAATACCTGCTAATCTAACCAGCTCTACTAATGTGGAAATGCAACAATCTACATTACGTCAACAATTTACCAAGCTTAATCCGAGCTTACCTCAAAATGGTATTCGCTTCACTTGTCAGCTATCACGCTCTGATGTCGTACTAACAGAAGTTAAAGTTTGTTACACGGTAAATGGTCAATATAAGCAATGCTCAAATCACGTTGTCTCTAATTGCCCAAGCGAAATTACCATTAAAGGCAGTTATTAAGAGCAATAACCATTTCATAAAAAAATGCTGACCATACATTGAATCTATTTGTAAAGGTTAATTTGTATTTTCTATCAGACTTTTGGTGAAAATGAGTCGCTTTTACATGCATCTGCCACTTCTTTAGAGTACAATCTTTGCCGTTTATGATGATTTGGTTAAGTAGAATCGCTACTTAACCCGATTAAGGACACTCATTGGAGACAATTACATGAAGCAACCCGTTCGTGTTGCCGTGACTGGCGCTGCAGGTCAAATTGGTTACAGCTTATTATTCCGTATCGCAAGCGGTGAAATGCTAGGTAAAGATCAACCTGTTATTTTACAATTGCTTGAAGTTCCAGTTGAAAAAGCACAACAAGCGCTTAAAGGCGTAATGATGGAACTTGATGACTGTGCTTTCCCTTTATTGGCTGGCATGATCGGGACTGATGATCCTAAAGTTGCATTTAAAGATGCTGACTATGCGTTATTGGTAGGTTCTCGTCCACGTGGTCCTGGTATGGAACGTGCTGACTTGTTAAAAGTTAACGGCGAAATCTTCATTGGCCAAGGTCAAGCATTAAACGAAGTTGCTAGCCGTGACGTTAAAGTATTAGTTGTAGGTAACCCTGCAAACACGAATGCTTACATCGCGATGAAATCTGCTCCAGATCTTCCAGCGAAAAACTTCACAGCAATGTTGCGTCTTGACCACAACCGTGCGTTGACTCAAGTTGCTCAAAAAGCTGGTGTTGCTGTAGCTGACATCGAAAAATTAACAGTTTGGGGTAACCACTCTCCAACTATGTATGCTGACTACCGTTTTGCAACTGCAAATGGTGAAAGCTTAAAAGACAAGATCAACGATCCAGCTTGGAACAAAGACGTATTCCTTCCAACTGTTGGTAAACGTGGTGCTGCGATTATCGAAGCGCGTGGTTTGTCTTCTGCTGCTTCTGCTGCTAACGCTGCAATCGACCATATGCGTGATTGGGCACTTGGTACAAACGGCAAATGGGTAACTATGGGCGTTCCTTCTGACGGTTCTTATGGTATTCCTGAAGGCGTTATGTTCGGTTTCCCTGTAACAACTGAAAACGGTGAATACAAAATCGTTCAAGGTTTAGAAATCGATGAATTCAGCCGTGAGCGTATCAACTTCACTCTAAACGAGCTTGAAGAAGAACGTGCAGCAATTGCTGACATGGTAAAATAATTCATCAGTTTGATGAGTTGGAAAGCACTCTCTTGTAGGGTGCTTTTTTATATGTGAAATTTAATAAGAACACACAAAAAACAACAAGAAAATATAGGCATAGATATGCAACTCACATCTATTGTTGTTAGATTATTGAAAAGAAGCCATGGGAGAATAACAATGTTTGAACAACAACCGACATTACAACTTTTATTTGAGCAATTGGGTTTAGATTCTGATGATGCAAGTATTGAAAATTTTATCAGAACGCATCAATTGCCGGCTGAACAGAAGTTACATGAGGCCTCTTTCTGGTCCCAAGGCCAAAGTGATTTTTTAAAAAGTCATTGGGAAAAAGATGATGAGTGGATTGTAGTTATTGATGAGCTGAATGAGCAATTACATGAAGATAGTGTGAAAAAATAACAAATGAAAAAGGCCTGTTATAGTTAACAGGCCTTTTTCATTCATAAGTTAGTGAGTTCTTAACTTAATTAAATTTTTATACCATGGTTCATGACGTACCGGATTGAATATAGGATGTTCATGAAGCAACTCAAGATCACATTGAGCGGTTGATAAATATTTTGTGAGCCAATGACGAGTTAGTGCAGACTCTTGCTGTGCTGCTGACGCATAAGCCAAGAAGAAATATATATCGCCATGTTGATGATGAGCTAGAGGTTTCAAAATTTGCTGAGCAATCAGCGCAAAGCGTTTTTCCTTATTTAACTCAAAATAAAGCATATAAGCTTTAGCTAAATGCAGCGATAGGTTTAAATACAAACTCATTGGCATTTCTTCATATTCCATACGAGCTTGTTCCAGCAAAACAATGGCTTCTTGCAAGAAGTGAATTTGTTCTTGGCGAACACGGCTTAACGTAACGAGCTGCATACGTAATTCTGCACGCTCCAAAGCAAGCTCGGGCGTATTCTCAGTTAAATAGAGTTGGTCTGTTTCACCAATTCTGGACACAATCGCTTTTGTTTCAATAGACATACGCCTTCGCCTTTTTAATCAATATCTTTTATATCGGGTCCGTTTAAGAAATTTAAAGAGCTTTCTTTTAAACCCAAATTGAGTTTCCGCTACGAAGCCAAGCAGTAATAGAGAGGCGCTGCTGTTTAGAAACTAAAACTTCATGAAGCAAATTGCTCTGAAATATAACTAAGCGATTAGGCTCTGGTGTAATAATGTGCCAAATATCGTTTTTATCTTGTAAGCGTAATTGGCCACCCCAGTCATCTTGCCATTGAGGGTGTAAATAATAAACGGTAGACATAATACGATCATTTTTTTGCTGAGGATTATCTCGATGTAATGCGTAGAATTCACCCGGGTTATAACAGGCAAAATGTGCTTCTACTTCTTTAATCCCTAAAAAGAAAGCTTGATTTAGATGCTGGCAAAATGAAGTTAATGTTTCTACATGCTGCTCAGCAACAGGAAGAGATTCATTAATCCATAAAATATGATCGCTTCGGATCGTACTCACCACACCATTTTGAATACCTGCTTCTCGAAACTCATCAAAGTGATGGCTACACTCTTTGGCAACTTGAGTATGATATTCAGCAGAATAAGCTTGGTTCACAATTGCGAAACCATGAGCATTTAAGTCATCTAAAATCTGGTCCAGATTCCAGCAGTCAGGAAGCGGTTGAGAGCGCATATAACCTCATATCGATCGTAAGAAAATCAAGCAGCCTTATTTTAGATGATCACAACCTTACGAAAGAATATTTTTTTCATGTTAAACTAATCGTTGAATTGAGGAATTAAAGTCAACATGAATTACCGTCACCATTTCCATGCGGGCAACTTTGCAGATGTTATGAAGCATGTGCTTTTGCTACAGCTTCTCAACCGTTTAAATGCTAAAGATAAACCTTATCGTTATATCGATACGCATGGAGGTGCAGGAAAATATGATCTATCTCAGGCACCTGCACAAAAGTCAGGAGAATTCCTAACAGGTATTCATCGTCTTGTACAGCTTTCTGACATGGAAAAGCGCCAAGCTCCTGAAGCCATCCAGCAATACCTAAAACTTGTAGAAGAATTACGTGCTCAAGAAGGTAAGGGAAGTTATCCGGGCTCTCCGTGGTTTGCTTTACAAGGTATGCGTGAAATTGATAAGGCTACAATATTTGAAATGCAGCGTGATGTATTTCAGCAATTACGCCATAACATTCATGATAAACGTGCAGGTTTGCATGAGCGTGATGCATATGAAGGCTTGCTTGCTGTAATTCCACCAAAGGAAAAGCGCGGTTTAGTGATGATTGATCCGCCTTACGAATTAGAGCGTAAGGATTTCCCGCAATTGGTTGAACTTTTACAAAGCGCTTATAAAAAATGGCCAACAGGTGTCTTCGCGGTTTGGTATCCAATTAAAGATCGCGCAATGATTGAACGTTTTGAAAAGAAAATGTTTAAAACTGGAATTCGCCGTCAATTAATCTGTGAAATTTGTGTTTGGCCAGATGACACACCTGTAGGTTTGAATGGTTGTGGATTATTAGTAATTAATCCACCTTGGCAGTTCTCCGAACAAGCAGATCAAGCCCTACAATGGTTATTCCCTCACTTACGTATGCAAGAAACAGGTGGTCATGCCGCTGTACGCTGGTTAGTGGGTGAGTAACAATTAATCTAAATCAATGCACATGTTTGGAATAGAAAATAATGACAAATGCGCCTAAACCAGAGCAAGATTTAACTCATAATGAACATTCTTTTGATGGGATTACGTTCGAAGTGGTTGAAGAAGAAGATAATCCGGAAGGACAAAAAGTGAAGCGCAGAGGTATTTACCTTTGGCCTAACTTAATCACGACAGCCGCTTTGTTGTCTGGTTTCTATTCCATTATTGCAAGTATGAATGGCGAATTTGCTCAAGCGATTTATGCCATTTTTCTTGCAGCATTATTTGATGGGTTAGATGGACGCGTTGCCAGAGCTATTGGTGCCCAAAGTGCTTTTGGTGAGCAATATGACTCTTTATCAGATTTGTTAGCATTTGGTGTAGCGCCAGCAATGCTAATGTATAGCTGGAGTCTACATGACTTAGGCCGTATCGGTTTGGCATGCTGTTTTGTTTATACCGCTTGTGCCGCGTTCCGTTTAGCACGATTTAATGTTCAGATTGGAGTGGTTGATAAGCGCTATTTTATTGGTATTGCTAGTCCACTCGCCGCGATTATCATTATTTCACTCGTATGGGTAGCTCGTGATTATCCGTTCATTTTTGATTTACGCGATATTGCTATTCAAACCATTAACGCAGTCATCATGGTGGTTGTAGGACTACTTATGATTTCTAATATTAAATATTATTCATTTAAGCAAATGGATCGTAAGCGTGTTCCTTTTGTAGTTATGTTGCCAGTAGTACTGATTTTTGCAGCAATCACTTATAATATTCCAATGGGTATTTTGATTGTATCAATCATCTATGCTCTATCAGGTTTTGTTACCACACTTTTAGCTAAAAAAAATAACGAGACCATCAAAACATAAAATTAGATGAGGTTCGGTATGCCTAAGTTGATAAGTGAAAAAAATCAATTACAGCAACTGAGCCTCAACTCAAATGGGGGAGTTGTCTATCAGCCCGCCAGAGGTTTTTTTAAAGTTGTCTATCAAGGTTTAATTCTTCCTAACCTGCCTGCACCACTTCGTTACTTTAATTACATTAGTCTGATCGGACAGCCTAGAATTCCTCTTTGCTATAATACAAATGGTATTTTGACTTCTGCAGTTGATACAGCAACCGTACTGGTTAGCAATAGCTTACATAGTGTAGGGCACTTAAAAACTTATTCCATTCGACGCCAGTGTCAGCTTAATCCTAGTCGGTATCAATTCGATAAAACTGATCTTATTGAGTGGCAAATCCCAAGAGTTCAGCTTAGACGAATCGATTCTGAAATGAGTTGTGATTTAATCGTCCAAACTCCTTCCGATATTTCGAATTCATCAGCATTGCAGTGGGGAATATCTGACTACTGGTCTATTTTGTGCCACTGTGAAGGTGAGATTTTATATAAAGGACAGAAATATGAGGTCAATGGATTAGGCCGATTTAAACATGCTCGGGCCTTACATTTACCTTTTTTATCTTTATGTTTTTATACCTGCCAAATTATTAATTTGAATGAAACAACTCAAGTTACACTTTCTCAAATAAGAAATCAGTGGAATATCATTCTATTTTCACGTTTAGATATTCAAGAACTAGGAAAGCAGCCCGTCACGTTTACCGAAGATGTTAATTTCCACATCCACCGGGTTTATCCAAAAGTTGAAACACCGCATGGACGAGAAATGTATTTACCACGAGAGTTTTCTTGGCAATGTAAAAAAAATGGAAAAGTTATTTTTGAACTCTATGGTGAAAGTCGTGGTGATTACAAATTTGGGTTAGCTGCTGGATACATAGGAAGTTTTCGTTATCAATTAAGTTGGAATGATCAATGTCTTCAAGGAGAAGGTGGATATTGTGAATACATTGATTGTCGACCTTTAAGATGGCAAGAAAAGAATCAAAACGAAAAAATGCTCGATAAATTGCTGCTTTTACAGCCATGTTTATATAAAAAATGACTATTTTTATCATTTTTGATTAAAAAGCGAACTGTTGTTGCACTAATATTAAAAAAGGGGTTGCAAAGGGAGAGAGATGGTCTATAATGCACATCCATCGGCGGTGATGCAGATAGAAACTTGTTGAAAAACAGTTACTTGTGATTAGATTAGTTGCTTTAAGCGATGAATTTGATGATGAGGTGGTTTAGAGAATAAGTTTTAAAAAT
>NZ_POYH01000030.1:0-70033 GCF_002899995.1 Acinetobacter sp. AKBS16
TTCCCGAACTCAGAAGTGAAACCTCTTAGCGCTGATGGTAGTGTGGGATTACCCATGTGAGAGTAAGTCATCGCCAGCTCATTATTCTAAACACCCCAATCTCAAAAGAGGTTGGGGTGTTTTTTTATATGGGAAAGGGGTAAAAGTGGCTAGGTAATAAAAATAAACTGTGTATTATCTAACTGAACAAACTTAGCCTCAATCAAGCAAAAATAATGTAGCACTCAACAGAAGAAGGCTTCTTGAAGTATAAAGAGCTAACTTTGCAAGAAAGCTCTCTTTTAATAATAATTATTTCAACTGCCTGCGAGCATGTTTAAGGGCAGTACGCAGGCCTTCTTCTAGTGTTGGATGATAAAAAGGTTTCTCTAAAATATCATTTAAAGTTAGTTCTTCTCCAATAATCCAGCTTAATAGATGAGCCATATGTTCTGTAGCTTCGGTAAATAACTCTGCACCAAGCAATTTCTGACTTTCTCGCTCTATATAAACTTCAATAGCACCCTTATTTTTCCCGAGTACGATAGCTCTTCCTTGTCTTTCATAAGATGCTTCACCTGTAACAAAATCTACTCCATTATCTTTAAGTTGTTTATAACTTTGTCCCACAATTGCCATTTCTGGATGACTAAATACAATTCCTAATGGAGTAAGTGTCTTAACTGCGTTTACCTGTGGATAATTTAAACAGTTATAAACAACTTTTTTACCTTCATGGGCAGCTTCATGTTGTAAAGGCGTAGAAGTGTATGCATCACCAGCAATAAAAATTGGATAGTTATCTAGTTGTTTAGTTTTTGCATTTACAGGTAGTAATTTAATATCTTTAAAAGACTTATCAATATTTTCTAACTTTAGCGTGTCAAGTAAGCTCGAACGACCTGTTGCAGATAACACATACTCAGTTTGGATAGATTCCTCTTTTTCATCAATTTTATAATTCAATATAACGCCATCAGAAGTAGACTTAACCTCATGAGGCAATGTCTCGAATAAAAAATTTAACTCTTTACTCAGTTCTTCTTGAGCTAGCTGTTGTAGCTTAGGACTAGTAAATATCCCGATTCTTTTACTACGAGCAAATATAGTGGTTTCTACACCCACACGATGCATGGCTTGGGCAATCTCTAAGGCAATTACTCCACTTCCAATAATAGCGATAGACTTGGGTAGGATGTTTAATTCAAATATTTGATCTGTAGTAATAAGACGATCACCTAATTCTTGTTTCCAAGTTTGATCATAATTAGGTGTAGAGCCTACTGCTAAAATAAAACTTTTTGACTGATACCGTTTACCATTTACTTCAATAGTTTTTGCATCAATAAAATGAGCTTTACCCGAAATTTTATGTTCAGTGGGCCATTGTTCGACATCTTTTAATGTGGCCTTAGTAAAACGATCACGTAAGGTTCTCACATGCTCCATAACCTGATCAGTACTAATATCTGCTGAAGCACTCAGCCCAACCTCTTGAGCATTTTGTATATCATACATACGGTTTGCAGTAGAGATTAAGACTTTACTTGGCATACACCCTACACGTGCGCAAGTGGTATCCCAAGGGCCATCATTTATAATTAAAAGATTATTAGTGTATTTTACTGCTTCTTTATAAGCGCTAATACCAGCCGTACCCGCGCCAATGATAATAAGATCGAACATTATGAATCCTAATAACTATAAATTTTTCGTATAATAAGTTACATAATAAAACACAATGTAATTTATGTTTACAGAGTGCATCCAATATGATTACACTAATAATATAAATAATTAAAAAATCTTATACCTTTAGGAAAGATTGGGGAAATGAAAAGTATGTATAAAAAACAACTTACCTTGAAGTTGTCGGCTATTGCTGTATCAATTATGTTAGCAAGTTGTGGCGGGGGAGGTGATGGTTATTACCAGAATGGTTCATCAAATAGTAATAATCCTTCATCTGGAAGTAATAATAGCGGATCTCAGCAAGCGACTGCTACAGCTTTAAAGATAGAACTAGATAAATTATCAGTTGCTGCAACGAATGATACTTTAACTGTTACTGTTAGAGCTTTAGATAAGGATAAAGGCGGTGTTGCTGGTGCTAATGTCACTTTGGAATTAGATGATCCAACAAATAACGTATCTATAGAAGGCGTATCTACTCAAACTACTGATGCGGCAGGTAATGCTATATACATTATAAAAACACCAAAAACATCGAGTTCGATAAATGAGTTGGTGAAAAATGGTTTTAAATTAAAAGTCTCTACGAATAATGGTACGCTTACTCAAGAACAGACAGTGACAGTAACAGGTAGCAACAGTACTGTCGAAGCTGATACTACGAGTATTGTATTGTTTGATGCTACAAAAACCTCTCTAAATGTTAGAGGTGATCAAACAACCGTCACATTAACAGCTGTAGATGCAAATGGTGCAACTTTAGCAAACCAAGCGATTACACTTAAAGTTAGAAATTCAGTTTTAAATGGTGTCAAATTTACTCCTAATGCGACACAAACTGATGTAAATGGTCAGATCAGCTATACTTTATCTTTTAGTGAAAATCAAAGAACTTCATCATATAGTGCTGGTCAGTTCGTAACAGATGATCTTGTTTTAGAAGCAAACTTTGGCCAATCTACAAAAATTTATACTTATAAACTTGATGTGGTTAATTCTGATGTACCAGTAGCAGTCGGCGCTATTGCCGTAGCATATAATCCGACCACAATGGAAGATTCAAGTGATGGAGTCTACTACTATAAAAATATTTCAGTACAAGTGACTGATGTGGATGGTAAACCGATACCCAATCAAGATGTAGTCATGGGCGTTAATGCTCTTGCATATTATAAGGGTCGATATGGGTTTGTTGATACTTCTAATCCAACTGATGGTAAACCAGATGAATATCTTCCTGTTATTAGAACAGCCTGTACATCACCAGTCCAAGCTGTAAATGTGAATGGGGACGTTATTAATCAATTAAAGCCGCTTAAAGAAAATTCTACAGTCCAAGTTGTATCGTATATCAACAGTGCAGGTACCGCTGCAACCAATAATAAATATACAACAGATGCAAATGGACGTTTTGATCTTAAAATTCAATATCCTAAAATTTATGCATCATGGTTAACAGTTCAGTTAACGGCTAAATCTACAGTTTCGGGAAGTTTAATTAAAGGTTCTACATCCTTAACTTTAGGTTATTTAACTAAAGATGTCAGCCTTACGGATCTTAATGGTCCAAATATGGAAAGTCCATATGGAATAGATCCAGACTGTTCAAATGGTAATTAATATAAAAAGAAGCAGCCTTTGAGCTGCTTCTTTTTTAGAGTTGTGTTCCCATACTTACCCCGACAGTAGGGCGTACTTGCATAGATGAACACGCGCTGAGAATAAGGCAGCTTACTAATAACAAAATCAATTTATTCATAAAATAACTAAGAAAATAAAAAGTAACTTAACTACTTTAGCTGAAGACTGTTTGTATATCTGTTGAATTGATGCAGTTGTATATATTTTTTTATTAAAAAAAGCTCTATCTTTAAATAAAAATAGAGCTTATGAATTTATTTATTCATTTAATCATCTAACAAATCCATTTGTTTGGCTAATTGATAAAGATTGTTTGAACGGTTTCCAGTACGGCAGAACATGAGAACCGGTTTTGGAAGTTCATTATAGTGATTTGCAAAAGTACGAACATCAAGTTCAGTAATTTGGCCAGCTACAACAGGCTGATAAACATAATCTAGGCCAGCTTGGCGTGCTGCTTCTTCAATTTGGGCACTGGTTGGTTGTTCTGGACCACCTTCCATGTCAGGACGGTTATTAATAATAGATTTAAAGCCTTTTTCTACAACTTGACCCACATGTTCTGGGCCAATTTGACCTGCGAAACCAACATTCTCTGACATTTCGTCACTCCAAAATTTAATAAAACCTCTTATGCTGTATCATAGCATTAAGCTTAACCTGAGATACAAGACACTAAAACGTTGTTCCTACATAGATAAAATTTATGTAAAAGAACAGCTCTAGATTTTTAAAAGGCGATCAGGATGTTTTTTGTAAATTCATTACTTCGACCATAATGCCACGGAGCACATATGCACGCTTATACGGTTGAGCCTTTATATGTTCCATGTGATCAGGAAATGATCGCAGCTGACTTTTATATTCCAAAAACAAATAATAAATCTGCGGTAATTCTCATGGCACATGGTTTTGCCGGATTGCGTCAATTCAAACTCATCCAATATGCCCAGCGTTTTGCTCAAGCTGGCTATGCGGTTATTTTATTTGATTACCGATATTGGGGTGGAAGTACAGGTAAGCCCCGAGAGATGATTTCTATCAACTCTCAACTAGAAGATTGGAAGACCATGATTCAATATGCTTCCACGTGTAAATTTATAGATAACCGAAGAATTGTATTGTGGGGAACCTCCTTAAGTGGGGGATATGCTTTAAGCCTAGCTTCTGAATTAAAGAATATTCAAGCCATTATGGTACAAATTCCATATGTTGATGGCGCGGAAACAGCAAAATTATATCCACTACAGCGTTATCCCCAAGCTTTAAAGTTGTCGAGCCAAGATTATATGGGTTCAAAAATGGGCCTTAACCCTAAAAGGTTGCCTGTGGTAGATCAATATAAATTGTGCTTTATGCCAACAACAGATAGCTATTATGGTTATTTATCGATTGTGAATCCGGATTATTACTGGAGTGGAGAAGTCCCGGCACGCGTGTTTTTTAATTTGATGCGTTATCGCCCAATTCAACTTGTACGTCAAATTAATATTCCAGTTTTATTTATTGCGGCTCAGCATGATTCTTTGATTCCAATTGAGTCTAGTCGTGAAGCTGCGACTAATATTGCTCCTTTTGTGAGTTATCATGAATGGGATATGAAACATTTTGATATCTATCACGGTTCATGGTTTGAAAAAGCAGTGACGACCCAATTAGAATTTTTACATCAGCATATAGGAGTGATGTAAATGATTATTGTATGTGCATCGTGCGGTGCAAAAAATAGAGTACCAGAGGAAAAACTTACCGCTCAACCGAGTTGTGGACAATGTCATCAGCCATTACTCCCGCTTGCGCCAATTGAGTTAAATGAACAAAACTTTAGCAACTACATCACAAATAGTGATCTGCCTATTTTGATAGATTTATGGGCAGAATGGTGTGGACCTTGTAAAATGATGGCGCCACATTTTGCACAAGTTGCAAAACAAAATCCACGTGTCATTTTTGCCAAGATTAATACCGAAGAGTCTCCTCGCTTAAGCCAAGCATTTAATGTGAGAAGTATTCCTACCCTTGTATTAATGAATAAAACCACAGAAGTTGCTCGAATGAGCGGCGCATTACGCGCGCCTGAATTGCAGCAGTGGCTAGATCAACAACTTCAAACGAATTTCGGGAGCTAAGGTGTCAGAAGCTTATACCAAACCAGAAGGAATTTTATCCTTACAAACGATTGCCATGCCAGCAGATACAAACTGGAGTGGTGATGTGTTTGGTGGGTGGATCGTGTCACAAATGGACTTGGCTGGAGCAATTCACGCGGAGCGTTTTAGTCGTGGTCGCTGTGCTACGATTTCCATTAATCAGATGACCTTTTTGGTTCCGGTAAAAGTAGGCTTTGTCATTAGCTGCTATACCAAAATCCTAAAAGTGGGTAATACTTCTATTCAAATGCAAATTGAAGTTTGGGATAGCCATGATGACTCTCGTGCCCCAATTCGTATTACTGAAGGGGTCTTTACCTTTGTTGCAGTAGATGTAAAAGGCAACAAACGTCAGATTCCTGAGGAAGTGAAACAGAAATTTCTTGCCTCTCAAGAATCGTAATAAAAAAGCCCAAATTTAAATTTGGGCTTTTTTATATCTTTATTTCTTACGTTTAGGTAACCATGCCCATAACATTTGGCATTGAATCGGTTCATTACCTGCATCATCAATGACCGTAACTGGAATAACAAGTTCACCTTTCTCATGATCAGCAATATATTTTTGCTGTTCGGTAGAGAGAGTCGCTGTTGCTGTTAAACCACCTTCAACCACTTTTAAATAATCAACATGTAATGATTTGATTAATAAAATACGGTTATCTGGAATATGTAAACCCGTTAGAAAACCTGTTGCAGTTTCTGCCAAAAGCGCCATAGCCGCAGCATGCACACCTTTAATATGGTTCTGCATATTTTTTTGATTCTCTAAGCGAACCATCACATGGTTTACATCTACTTCCAGATAGCGAATATTTGCTGTACCCACCATTGGCACAATGCGGCCAAATGCCTTACTCCAAAGCGTACTCCGAATACCTTTAGGGAATTTTGAAGTTGCTTTTACCAGTTTTAATAGACGATTGGATTGAGACATGGGATTACCTTAATTGGGAATGTCATGCTAAGACATTAATCTTTAAAGTTATTAAATTGTAATGGCAGACCAAATTGTTGTTCACGTAAAAAAGCCATCACTTGTTGTAAAGTGTCACGCTTTTTATCAGTTACACGGATTTTGTCGCCTTGAATAGATGATTGCACTTTGATGCCACTTTCTTTAATGGCTTTATTAATTTTTTTTGCTGTATCAGAGTCAAGGCCATCTTTTAGTTTAATCACTTGTACAAAATTTTTGCCTGATGCTGTTGCTTTCTGTGGATCAAGCGCTTGCACATCAATTTTACGTTTATAAAAGTGATTTTCTAACATGTTATAAACTTGTTCACACTGGAAATCACTTTCTGTACTGATTTTTATCTCTTTATTTTTTTCATTTAATTCGATAGAAACATCATGACCACGGAAGTCAAAACGTGTTGCAATCTCTTTTTGGGTGTTTTGTACAGCGTGATTAACTTCAAATAACTCTAATTCAGAAACAATATCGAAAGAAGGCATAGTTTAGACCTTTACAAAGTGAAAGAATATTTGAGATGCTAAGAGGGTTTTCTTCATTTGCCAAGTGTTGTTTACATCAAAGGAGTGCACAATGATCCGTAAACAAGAAATTACAACATTTGAGTTCCCAGAAAATGCTGTTATCTGGGATGTCCGTGATTCAAGTGCTTATGCAGAAGGGCATGTTAAAGGTGCGGTAAGCCGCCCAATTAATGATTTAAATGCTGATATTTTGAACCAGGTCGCTGCGGATCAGCCGATTTATATTTTATGTGGTGGTGGTAGCAAAGCTCCTCGTGCAGCTGAGAAACTAGAAGGCTTAGATGCCTCGCGTGAATATGTCGTGCTGATGGGAGGGACGCGTGCAGCTCGTGACGCAGGTTTACCTCTAGAGCAGGGCGCATAAAAAAAGCACCTTCGGGTGCTTTTTTATTGGGACCAAATTTTCTCAAGTGCACTATTGAGATTTAAAATAAGGTTTCTTAGGTTTAACTTTCTTTTGAAAACGTTGGGCATCTAATTTCTGTAATAGGCTTTTGGGAACAGGACAAGCTTCACCTAAAATTTGGGCCACTAAAACTTCACTACAAAGCGGCGCAAATAAAAAGCCCTTTGAGCCTAAACCTGCAAAAGTAGAAATACGGCTTTCCTTCTGCATTTTTCCCACAACTGGAAAATAATCTGGACTTTGAGCGCGAACTGATGCTCGTCCTTGCCATTGTTCGACTGGCGGTAATTGTTTTGCGTAATGAGGAAAAACGCTGTGGATTAATTCAAAGTTATGCACATGGTCATCAAGCAGTACTTCTTGATCGTCTCGGTTTGGGTAGAAAGAAGCCCCTAGAATAAGTTCAGACGTATTCAGTTGCATACAATAACCGCCATAGCTATAGGCTTCGTGTAAAGGTAAGGTTGCAAAAGAATTATCAACCCAGCTCACCTGTCCACGTATAGGTTTTAATAGCGGATAATTTTCAAATAAAGCAGCACTTTCTCTGGCGCAGCACACCACGACATGATCAGCCTCTAAAGTAGTTTCATTACCACTTTTTAATTGAACTTTATTTTCAAAAGAAACAAGTGTTGTAATATTGGCAATTTTCAGTTCAATACCTGGATGTTGCAAAATTTCATCACGTAATTGGTGCGGAGAAACTGCTCCAGCTTCGGTCAATATAATGTGTGGATAGTCCGATTCAAGTGAGCTTGTTTGCTGTGTGACAATATCAGCAGGATATTGATTAGTAAGATCGAGAAGATCTTGTGCATTTTTTAAAGCCATTTGTTGTATTTGAATCGGGCGAAAGGCTTGAAAATTTTTATAGAAATTTAATGCATGTTGCCAGCTTAAAGTCATGAGATGCTCATGGCTTTGTTCAATTGGGCATAGTTTCGGATTAAGCAATGCCAACGGATTGCCAGAAGCACCCGATAACGGCGCTGTACGCTCAAATAGAGTGACCTGATGCCCACGTTGAGCAAATGCCCAAGCTGTGCTTAAACCTGCAATCCCAGCGCCAATTATGGCGATACGCTGCTGAGTAAAATGGAAAGTATCGCTAACTGGTTCAAATAAAATTTCTTCACTTACAGGTGCTTTCCAAATGGCTTTAAGCATTTCCCTTTTATGTCCAAAACCGCGAGGACGAGAAATATCGATTCCGTGAGTCTTTAGCCCACGTTTGAGGACACCAGCTACACTAAATGAGGCAAAGGTAGTGCCATAGTCGGAAAGCCGAACAATATTATTTAAAACATTTTGTTCCCACATGTCTGGATTACAAGAAGGCGCAAAACCATCTAGAAACCAAGCATTCACTGCCTTCGTTTTTACCATACCTGGAAAAATATCTTGTGCATCTCCTAACCATAGGTCGATGCTGAAGCGCTCTTCTGGAAAACTTAAACGATGGCAGCCTGCAAGAGGTAAGGGATATTGCTCAATAAGTTGTTTGGAAAGCGGTTTAAGTTCATCCCATACATTTAAAGCACGAATGAGATCAGCTTTGCTTAAAGGAAACTTTTCGACGCTAATTGCATGTAAATGACTGTGGTTATTTGGACGAACTTGTTGCCATAGTTGCCAGAGCGCAAGAATATTTAAACCAGTGCCGAACCCGGTTTCTCCTACACTGAAATATTCAAAATCTTGTAAATTGGCTAATCGTCCTGATAGGTCATTGCCATTTAAAAATACATGCCGTGTTTCAAGCAGACCATTATCTTTAGAAAAATAGACATCACCAAATTGTTTGGAAATGGGAACTTCAATACCATCAATAGATTCCCAATCCAGCTCAGCAGTTTGTATACGGTTTGATTTGTTCATTCGGTTTAATAAGTCGCTCAGGATTACCACTGACGTCGACGTTTGGTGTAAACATAACTTGCAATAAAGAAGCCAAGCAGTACGCCACCTGCAAGAGTTACTGCGCCATATAAGAACATTTGAGCACTACGTTCACTTTGTAAAACTTGTACCTGAACAGACAAGTTATCGTTCTTTAGCTGCAATTCTTGGTTTTGTGCTAGCGCTTCAAGGTTTGCATGTTCTAGCTGTTTTAGACGAGATGCTTGATCTTGAACTAAAGCCTTAATTTTTGCATCTTGCTGTTGCTTGTTCTTTGCGATTTGTTCTGCTGTAAGCGGTTGTGTTGTGGTTGGTGCTGTTGTAGTCGCGGGTTTAGCTACAGTTGCAGAAGTAGGTGCTGGTTTAGCATTTTGTGTCGACGCTGCAGTTGGAGGCGTTGCTGGTGTCGCAGCAGGTTCAACTGCTCCAGCAGTTGAACATATCAAACACAAGCCAAGAAAGCTTTTGGTTGCAAGCTGCATGCGTTTACCCTTTTGGAAATGCTTTATTAAATGGTTTGACATCAACATGACTATAGATGCCTTCTTTCAAAAATGGTTCTTCTTTTAACCATTCATCTAAGGCTTCACGTGTATCAAACTCTACAATTATGGTGCTGCCATAGAAACCAGCTTGCGGGTCATTAGGGTCTTTTGGCATCGCTCCAGCAGCAACTAGACGACCTTCATCATCAAGTTTTTGCAAACGTTCGATATGTTGAGGACGTACTGCTAAACGTTTCTCTAGAGTTCCTTCGTTATCGGTACAGCTTAGAACAAAAAAAGGCATGTCATCGTATCTCTATAATCAATCCGAAACCACATTAAGCATCTGGTGACTTAAAATGTTTACGTAAAATAATGAACTGAATAATGATAAATGAAAACATGACAATCATGTCACCAAATGCAGTAAATTCGCCCCAATATTTTCCGCCGTGGAATAAAAACGCAAAGAAAACATGTAAACCAGACATCACGACAAACATAGCTGCCCAAGCAAAGTTTAAATTTTTCCAACCTTTTTCGCTTAAGGCTAAAATCGGATCAAATAAACGTTGAATAAGAGGCTTACGGTCTTTACCAAACCAAGGTGAAACTAAGAAAGCACCTGCAAAAACTAGATTCAAAATAGCGGCTTTTAAGCGGATGTAAAAATCATCGCTCAACATAAGGGTAATACCACCAAAAATGACTGTCATGAACAGCACAATCCATTGCTGTTTATCTAGACGGAACTTTTGCATGATGAACAACGCACCATACACTACCAGCATTGAAATAATTAAACCGGTAGTAGCGACAAGAATATTATTATTATCAACACCGCCAGCAGACCCGATCAGTTTGAGTAAAGGATGCTGTGTATCGGCTGGATCAACTGTCTTATATAAATAAAAGAAAATAATTAATGGAACAAAGTCCAGTAGTGCTTTCATGTTAGAGTATCTGATCAGGTTTGGTGAATGGCATAGTATAAAAGATGCAAGGCATAGATTTACATACACATAGCAATATTTCTGATGGAACTTTGTCTCCGGAATTGCTAGTGCAAGCTGCTGTCGATGTGAAGTTGCATACTTTAGCGCTAACCGATCACGATACGATGGATGGATTACAGCGTGCAAGAAAGGCTGCACAACCCCATGATTTGCAAATTATTTCTGGTGTAGAGATTTCAAGCCAGTGGTCACGACCAAGCACGAAAAAAAGCTATGGCGTACATATTGTGGCTTTAAATATGCAAGATGAAGCTCCAATTTTAGAAGCATTAGAACAACAAAAAAGAATTAGAGCACAAAGGGCTGAAGTTATTTGTGAACTATTAAAAAAGTGTATTGGCTTTGATATTTATCAAGATGTGCTCGATAAAGTTGAAAATCAACCAGACCGGATTACCAGAACCCATATTGCTAAAACCTTAGTTGAAAAGAATGTAGTAAGTCGTCCTCAACAAGCTTTTGATCGTTTTTTAAAAGAAGGGAAGCGTGCTTTTGTAAAGTTTGAAGGATTGGGTTTAAAAGAAACCATTGAGGTTATTCATAACAGTAAAGGATTTGCAGTTTTAGCTCATCCAACCCGTTATGATTTATCGGCTACAAATACCCGGTATTTGATTGAGTTATTTGCAAGTTGTGGTGGAGATGCGGTGGAGTTGCCGCCTCCAGTAGATCCTTTATCTACTCGCCAAATGATTGATCGTATGATTGACCAGCATCATTTGGCTATTTCAATTGGTAGCGATTTTCATGGTGAAAATATGCCGTGGATTAAATTAGGAAACACCCCTAAACCAGTAACCAGCAAGGCATTTGGGAGCGTTTTATCTAATTGCATTTTAGAGCAAGTTGTTATCTTGAGCTTGAATTGGAGGAGGTGTGGGCTTACCAAGTGTCCCCAAAAGCTCAATTTCGATACTACGTACCATTGCATCTAAAGGTAAATCATTACTTTGCGTACCAAATGGTTCCTCAATTTCGGTACTTAAAGCATCAAGCCCTAAAAATGTATAAGCCAGAATTCCAACCAGTAAAGGCGTTGCTAAACCAAGTAAAGATCCTAAGCTAAATGGCAACATAAAACAGAAAAAATAAACGGTACGGTTAAGTAAAACTGAATAAGCAAAAGGAATAGGAGTATTTGCAATACGGTCACAACCAGTTTGTACGACACTTAGATCTGCAACATTCTTATTCATTTGAGCATAAATAATATCTGAAATTTCCCCTTCTTTAAGCGCTTGTAATAATTCCCATTGAATAAGGCTAAGTGTATATTGCGGCGCATTATTTTGTTGGTAAAGTTGGGTAAGTGCTTGTTGGCTCATGCCGCTGGTTTGTATTAGCTCGGTGGGGTTGGCTGTTTGACGGCGTAAACGGTCACGTAATACATTGGCAAATACAATAACGTGCTGAATGACACGTTCACGGCGGGCTTGAGTTAAAATCCGGCAGTCACGGTCGAAATGTCGCGAAGTCGCAATCAGGACCCCCCATAATTTTCGGGCTTCCCACCAGCGGTCATAACATGCAGTATTCTTAAAACCTAAAAAAATAGAAAGTACGACACCAATTAAAGTAAAGCCAACTAAAGGAATTTCTGGAAAACGATAGAGGTTAATATATTCAACCCCACCAATGATTGCCGAAATCAGCATTACTACCCCTAAAGAGGGCAAAATTTTAGGTAATATCGTCCCTCGCCAAGAGAATAAAACTTTAAAAATACTGGGCTGTTCACGAACAATCATTTTATTTTAAACGTCGCTATTTTTGTTTTGATATTCTAAGCTTAGTGAAGCTTTGTCAATATCATTGAACGGCTATTGAGGTAGGGTTGAGCAGTTGTTGTTCAGCAAATGAAAAGCTACCTTCTGGCGAGATAATAAAATGGTCCAGCAGACGAATTTCAACAAGCTGACAGGCCTGTTCAAGTTGCTGTGTGAGTTTAATATCTTCGAGAGAGGGCTGTGGGGAACCAAATGGGTGGTTATGTGCTATTACTAATTGGCAAGCGTGCTGTTGTAAGGCATAACGTAAGGTTTGATTCACTGAAACAGCGCAGTGTTGAACTGAACCAAAAAATAACTTTTTAAAATGTAGTTTTCTCAACTCGGCATCTAAGCAAAGTACCGCAAAGACTTCTTGTTTTTCACCTTTTAATTCATAACGCAAATAATCTAGAACTAAATGAGAAGAATGAAGGCTTAGCTCAGTCTGACTAAAATGATAGTCGAGATAACGCCGTCCAAGCTCTTTTACGGCCAGTAATTGGGAATACTTGGTAGCTCCAATACCATTAAATTGAGCCAATTCATTGAAAGATGCATCGAAAACAGCGTTTAGACTACCAAACTGTTGAATCAGTAAACGTGCGAGCTCTACTGCTGAATGTTGACGTGAACCCGAGCGAAGAAAGATCGCGAGTAGTTCAGAGTCAGAAAGGCTTTGAGGGCCTTGTTGTAATAACCGTTCTCTTGGCCGTTCTTGTTCTGGCCAATTTTTAATAGAAGTATTCATATTCCCCAGCAATATTCTGCTTAAAAATTTATTTTGTTTGCCCAATCAATCTTGGGTCTGCGCGTATTTAATGCTATTGTGAGCGCCACTGCAACAGAAAGGTATCCTGTTCGTGAGCTTTGATTTAAGTGTTATTCCTCATAAAAACATTGTTTTAGCTGTTACAGGTGGGATTGCTGCCTATAAGAGTGCCATTTTGGTCCGTCGTCTTAAAGATTATGGTTTTGACGTTCGGGTTGTGATGACACACGGAGCTCAAGCATTTATTACACCTCTAACCTTTCAGGCTCTTTCAGGAAATCCTGTACATACCGAGCTTTTAGATCCTGAAGCTGAAGCTGGAATGGGCCATATTGAATTGGCTCGTTGGGCTGATTTATTACTGGTTGCTCCAGCAAGTTGTGACACATTAGCTAAGTTTGCTAATGGTTTGGCAGATGACTTACTTAGTACTTTATTTTTAGCAACTAAAGCGCCTGTGTGGGTCGCTCCTGCGATGAACCAGCAAATGTGGGCTGCAAAAGCAACTCAGCGTAATTTACAAACTCTGGTTGAAGATGGCGTGCATGTGATTATGCCAGATGCAGGGGAGCAGGCGTGTGGTGATGTAGGCTTAGGCCGTATGCCGGAACCAGAAGAAATTGCAAGGCAAGTGGCGGGTTATTTCCATCAAGCCCAACGTGCAATTGCTGAAAAATTTGGGTTGTTGGCAGGTAAGCGAGTTGTAATTACTGCTGGACCAACCCGTGAGGCGATTGACCCTGTCCGTTATATCTCAAATCATAGTACTGGAAAAATGGGCTTTGCTTTAGCTGCGGCATGTTATGCAGCAGGCGCAAAAGTTACGTTAATTGCTGGTCCCGTAAGTTTAGATACTCCAAACGGTGTTCAACGTGTAAATGTTGCTTCGGCTCGACAAATGTTAGATGTCAGTATGGAGTCGCTTGAGACTGGCTGTGACATCTTTATTGCGACGGCGGCTGTAGCTGATTATCGCGTCGCCGAAGTGGCAGAGCATAAAATTAAGAAAGCAGGGGATGAGCTGAATGTTTCCCTTGTAAAAAATCCGGATATTGTGGCAACCATTGCAGCTCAGGAAAAACGTCCATTTATGGTAGGCTTTGCTGCCGAAACGCAGAATGTTGAAGAATATGCAGCAGGGAAACTCGTTGCTAAAAAGCTAGATATGATTGCATGTAACGATGTTTCTCGTGCTGATATTGGCTTTGCTTCTGATGAAAATGCGATGACAGTATTTTTTGCTGAAAGTTACCATATGAAAAAACGTGAGTTAGAAAAAGCATCTAAGCAAGAAATTTCTCAACAATTGGTTGAAGCTATTTCGGATGCATTACGCCGTAAATAATTTTTGAACCAAATAAAAAAAACCGCGAATAAATCGCGGTTTTTTTATAGTCTCATTTAGACAATCAAGGGATTTCATCTTCAAATTCAGGTTTGACCTGAACAATGAAGTCTTGACGGTTAAGACCACGCCATAAGGCAAATGCTGTACCGATATAAATCGAAGAGTAAGTACCGACAAAGACACCGACAAACATTGCAACAGAGAACCAGTGTAAACCATCACCACCCAAGAACATCATTGCAAGTACTACGAGCAATAAGGTCATTGAGGTATGGATGGTACGGCGTAAAGTCTCAGTTAATGCAATATCAACGATTTCACGTGGAGTTGCACCGCGAATTTTACGGAAATTTTCACGGATACGGTCTGAAACAACGATGTTATCGTTAAGCGAGAAACCAATCACCGCAAGTACCGCAGCTAAAACTGTTAGGTCAAATGGCCATTGGAATAAAGCAAATGCACCAATAATGATGATGATGTCATGGAATAAAGACATCACGGCACCCATTGCGAGTTTGAACTCAAAGCGAATGGTGACATAGATCAACATTAAAATCAGCGCAAGTGCAACAGCGCCAGCCGAACGAACATAAAGCTCGTTACCTACCTGACCGCCTACAGAGTCCACTTTATGAACTTCTGCTGCATTGTTTGGTAATTGCACAGCTTTGGTAATCGCATTATTAAGATCTTCAACCTTAATATCTTGTACTGGCATACGAACAAGTAAGTCTTTATTACTACCTAAAGTTTGTACTACAGCATCTTTAAAACCAGCTTTATCGAGAGCCTGAATAACTTCTGCCTGATTTGCTGGCTGAGCATAGTTAAGCTCAGCTGAAACACCACCTGTAAAATCCAAACCTAAGTTAAGACCTTTGGTCGCAATAAAGAAAATGCTCGCTAAAGTAATAAGGATCGAGAAGATTGCTGCAGGTTTAGCAATCTTCATGAACGGGATGATTTTTGCATCATCCGGACGACCATATTGTTTTGAAGGCTGTTGAGTCACTTTAGTCATCATAGATCTCCTTAAATGCTCAACTTTTTCAAGTTACGGCGTTTACCATAAATGATTTGTACAATCGCACGCGTTACTGTAATTGCAGTAAACATTGAGCAAATAATACCGATCATTAATGTCACGGCGAAACCTTTAATCGGGCCAGTACCGATTGCAAACAGAATGAATGCAACAAGGAACGTTGTTAAGTTCGAGTCGAAAATGGTGTTATAGGCTCGATCATAACCCGCTACAATGGCCTGTTTAGGTGAGGCCCCCCAGAGCATTTCTTCTCGAATACGTTCACATATCAGTACGTTGGCATCGACTGCCATACCAATGGTAATGACGATACCCGCAATACCCGGTAAGGTGAGGGAAGCACCTATCCAAGACATAATCGTTAAAATCATTGCCAAGTTAAATACAAGTGCAAAGTTCGCGATTAAGCCAAATAGACGGAAGAATACGACCATCCAGATTGCAACAAGCAAGAAACCGATTTGCGTTGATAGTACACCTTTATCAATGTTTTCTTGACCAAGGCTTGGACCAACAACACGCTCTTCAACGAAGTACATTGGCGCAGCTAAAGCACCGGCACGAAGCATTAACGCAAGTTCAGATGCTTCTTGAGGTGAACTTAAACCAGTAATACGGAAAGTTGAACCTAAAACGGCTTGAACGGTTGCGGCATTAATCACGACAGACTCGGTATATGGTGTACGAACTTCTGTTTGAGCACCAGTTTTTGGATCTGTAACGTAGCTAATCTTTTGTTTATTTTCGATGAACAATACCGCCATGCGTTTTCCAACTGCATTACGGGTTGCATCTGACATCAGCTTACCGCCAGCACTGTCGAGCGTAATATTTACTTCGGCACCACCAGAGTCTTGGCTAAAGCCAGAACTTGCATTTTGAACGCGTTCACCAGTCAAGATACGGTTACGTTGCAACAACAGTTGGCGACCACTATCTAAAGACTGATAAGCAAAAACTTCCGTACCCGGAGGTAACGGTTGACCATTATATTTACCCGTATATGGATCAATATATTGATCATTTAAGTCAGATACCAAACGGAATTCGAGGTTAGCAGTACGGCCTAAAACACGTTTAGCTTCTGCTGTATCTTGAACACCCGGTAATTCAACGACAATACGGTTGCTACCCTGACTTTGTACTAAAGCTTCTGCAACACCAAGTTCGTTAATACGATTACGTAGTGTTGTTAAGTTCTGATTAACTGCATAAGCCTGAATTTCTTGACGACGTACATCAGTATAAGTGAGCTTTAAGATTGAACCTGTCGTGCTCGCTAATGCCTGTTGGGTATATTCATTACCATTACGGCGTAAAAAATCCATTGCTGCATCACGATCCGCATTGTCAGCAAACTGAACAGTGATCACATTATTATTTAACGCAAGATTGTTAAATTTAATTTTGTTTTCACGGAACTGACGACGCAAATCAGTGGCAGAGGTTTCCATACGTTGGGAAATGGCTTTGTCCATATCTACTTCAAGCAAGAAGTGGACACCACCACGTAAGTCCAAACCAAGTTTCATTGGTTTCGCCCCAATTTTTTGCAACCATTCTGGAGTTGTTGGTGCAAGGTTTAGGGCTACAACATATTGATCACCTAAGTCACGGCGTAATACTTCTTTTGCTTTCAATTGCGCTTCAGAAGAGCTGACACGCAAGAGAGCAGCATTATTTGTAAAAGTATTATCGTGGCTTGCAATATTTGCTGTTTTTAAAATTTGCTCTGCTTTTTGCACCACACTTTGATCAATTTGGGTACCAGCTTTGGCACCGGAAATTTGAACGGCGGGCTCATCCGGATATAGACTAGGCAGTGCGTATAATGTACTGACTACCAGAACAACCAGAATCAGTAAATATTTCCATGCAGGGTAACGCATTCGCTTTCTTCTTAAATGAAAAAGCCGTGCTAAAGCACGACTGTTTTATGATTAAAGGTTATTTAGAGTGCCTTCTGGTAATACAGAAATTACGCTGGCACGCTGAATTTTTACTTCTACACCACGGTTAAGTTCAACAACCGCATAGTCACCTTCAAGTTTAGTTACTTTGCCCATTAAACCGCCAGCAAAGACAACTTCGCTACCAACACCCAAGCTTTCGATTAAAGAACGGTGTTCTTTTGCACGTTTTGCTTGAGGACGCCAAATTAAGAAATAGAAGATTGCAACGAATACAACAATCATCAAAATGTTTGGTAAAAGGCCAGGGCTTTGGGCTGCTGCTGGAGCTGCATGTGCAGTAGAAATGAACAAGCTCATTTTAATTTCCTAAAGTTAAAAAATATGAGTCAGATACCTGACATAATCCTAATTCGTTTTGCAATTTACCTTGTCTTGAGGTTGAGCGCAAATCTCGCTTATTCATCGACAGGGCATGGTGGAACTTCTAATCCGCGGCGGGCATAAAAGTCCTGAACAAATTCATCAAAAGTGCCATTGTCTAATGCATCACGCATACCTTCAGTTAAACGTTGGTAATAACGTAAGTTATGAATGGTACCAAGCATAGACGCCAACATCTCTCCACACTTCTCAAGGTGGAACAGGTAAGCACGAGTAAAGTTCTTACAGGTATAGCAATCGCAGTGTGGGTCAAGTGGTCCTTGGTCATGACGATATTTACTATTACGAATACGTACCAGACCATCAGTGACAAAATAATGACCATTACGTGCATTACGTGTTGGCATTACGCAGTCAAACATATCGACACCGCGGCGTACTGCTTCAACGATATCTTCAGGTTTACCTACACCCATCAGGTAACGTGGTTTGTCATGCGGCATCTTGTTTGGAAGATAATCTAAAACCTTGATCATTTCTTCTTTTGGTTCACCAACTGACAAACCGCCAATTGCGTAACCGTCAAAGCCGATTTCAAGTAAGCCATTTAAAGACTCATCACGTAAGTCTTCATACATGCCGCCTTGAATAATGCCAAATAACGCATTTTTATTTTTAAGTTCATCGTGGTGATGAGTTTTACAGCGTTTTGCCCAGCGCAAAGAAAGCTGTAATGATTTTTGTGCTTCTTCATGTGTCGCAGGATAAGGCGTACATTCATCAAAAATCATGACAATGTCAGAGTTCAATACATGCTGAATTTCCATTGAAATTTCAGGCGATAAAAAGACTTTTGAACCATCAATCGGAGAACGGAAAGTAACACCTTCTTCCTTAATTTTACGCATAGCGCCAAGACTAAATACTTGGAAGCCGCCAGAGTCAGTCAAAATTGGCTTATTCCATTTAATAAAGTCGTGCAAGCCGCCGTGTTGCTTGATCACTTCAAGGCCCGGACGCAAATATAAATGGAAGGTATTACCTAAAATAATTTGTGCCTGAATATCTTCAATATCACGTGGCAGCATGCCTTTGACTGTACCGTAAGTCCCCACCGGCATAAAAACAGGGGTTTCAACAACACCATGTTCTAAAGTTAAACGACCACGACGGGCACGACCCGACTGACCTAATTTTTCAAACTTCATTTAAAAATCCTGAACAATAGCAAGCAATGCCGTAGGGCAGTGCAAGGGCGAAAAAACAGTTCGCTGCTAAAAAGAGGGCTATTTTCCTTGATTCTGCGACGTAGTTCTACTACTAAATGTAGCTGACTATAAAATCGGTCAAATTTCTGGGTGATCGATTGCTTTTTTACTTCGACTAAAAGTTCGGTTTATAGTCAAAATTGTCAGTAGCCAAATTATCTCGAAAAGGACGAATTGTTTTTTTAGATAAAGTCATCGTATTGATAATATTATTTGGGAACACTTCAATCTGATTATTAAATACTTCGACGTTGCGGTTAAAAATGCTGATTGCCGCGCCGACATTTTCATTTTGTTCCTGAATATCATCCATCATTTTGCTATAGAGCGTATTTGCTTTTAGTTCAGGATAATTTTCAACCACGACATTTAGGCTACGGATTAGCTCCTTACTCATTTTTTCAATCTGTTGTAATTGAGCAATATCAGTATGATCGACATTCAAACTTAGAATTTGCTGACGTAAAGCAGTTACTTGTTCTAAAGTTGACTTCTCGAACTGAGTATATTGATTGAGTGTGGTTTCTAGTGCTTCAAGTGTTTTTACTTTCTGGCGTTCGAAATTGGCAACCTCAGCCCAAGCGCGTTTGGTCGCATTGAAATAACGCACAATGTTATTGCGAATGTGGATGCCCCAAGCAATCAGTACAACGAAAATCCCCAAGAAAATGAATAAGCCTGTCATTTTTACTCCTCTTATTGTTATTCCCTCATTATGCCCTCTAACTTCTTATTTTTTTAATAAGTTGCCAGTTCAGCAGTACGAGAGATTTATTTAATTAAATTAAGCATGAATTGCTGAAATTTTTCATATTGCGGCATAGTCATGGTACGTAAGTGACCACGTAATGCGGGAATATCATGAATTTCACTATGTTTACTGATGGTTTGAAAAAGATCTTGCTCACCGAGATAACATAATATTTGCTCTTCATGATGATAAATTAAATCCCCGCTAAAATTTTGAAAAAAATCATAAATTTTTAACGTTAGACTTGGACTCATTTCTTTAGCTAACTGGTGCTGGTCGGTTCCGAAAATACTCAGTTCTTGGTTAATGAGAATGTCGCTACTTTGCCATTCGCTTAAGTATGGTTCAAAAAAGCGAGAACGTTGATTACTTACAGCAATACCTAAAGCTGGTATTTGAAAAATAAAAGCGCCCCATAAGTCTTTATGAATCTCTTTTACTATTTTTTTATCGCTGTTCTGGTCTTGAAGAATAGGTAAATTATTTACATAGTGGTATTTAAATAGCAGGACTTGATGATCTGTAATGCCGTCATTCCATGTTACTGAAGCAAACTCGGTAATTTCATTCGCTTCATTGCCTCGGTTAAAAAGTGGAAAGTGTTGTTTTAATTTGCTTAAGACTAAAATGGGTTGGGCTTGTATTGGAAGATAAGCTGGTAACTGCTGAAACTTTAGGCCATAACGTAAAGCAGTCATACGCTGTTCTAAATAATGAATAACTTCAGTTAAAGGTTTTTGCGGTTCATAGAGCAAATAGGCGAGGAAACCAGTTAAAAATGCCCATAATAGACTCCAACTATATTGAATATGAGGATGAAAAAAATATCCAAATAATAGCGTCGTAATACTGCAAATACTTAATAAATAAGACAGGGTATTCACAAAACGAAGGTTATGATCTTCACGCCATGGATGTAACGCGTTTAAGAGTTCTTGATCTGTTTGTGACTTTTGTCCAGCATCCCAAAGTCGGGCAATATTACGAAAGACCTGTGTATTTTTTTTACGTCTTATATGAAGTGTTTGTTGTATGGTATCAATTGGCATGAAGGTAATGAGTTGATTATCATAAATTGCTAACTCTAGATTATCTTTTAAATTGAAAGAGATAAATAGAAATAAGTCTTAAATAATTACTTTTATGACTTCGGTATTTGAGTTTCATCAATGAAATGCTGCAATATATTTGCAAACTGCTCAAATTCTGGCATTGAAAGAGTTTC
Source organism: Acinetobacter sp. AKBS16 (assembly GCF_002899995.1). NCBI lineage: Bacteria > Pseudomonadati > Pseudomonadota > Gammaproteobacteria > Moraxellales > Moraxellaceae > Acinetobacter > Acinetobacter sp. AKBS16. The sequence continues at coordinate 21,247 of NZ_POYH01000030.1, forward strand.
AAGGCATTCAGCAAGCTCACGTACACTAGTGCCATATAAACTTTGCTGGCGTAAAAGATTTACATTACAGAGCCAACATAATGCAGATGTTTCAGGGTGTACATAGAAATCCCCTGGGAACCCTTCCAACATTTTCTCTAATAATAACAACCGATCAGGGCTTAGAAATTTTACTAAGTCCAATTCATTAATTCCGCTTTGTTGGTATTTTTGATTAAAACGGATATCACTTGATTCCCAAGCTACTCCTACCTGTCCAATTTTTTAATGAATAAATAAGTATTTCGGGAGGTAATTGCTGATTAAGTAAATTTCTTAACGCTTCAATATTTTTTAAAGTAATTTTGTTATGTGTATTTTGATTGTCAAAAGCACTTTGAATTTTTTGAAAAAGCAGTTTCATAAATTTTATTATTAGTCGAAATTGTAGTTAGATCAGCTGGGTTAAACCTCGAATTAACTTATAAGATTTAACCCAGCTTTAGTTTTTAAACTTCTAATTTATCAATCAGCATTGCATCGCCATAACTAAAGAAGCGATAGCGATCTTTAACGGCATGTTCGTAAGCAGCCAAAATATTTTCTCTATTTGACAATGCTGAAACTAACATGAGCAGGGTAGACTCAGGTAAATGGAAGTTAGTAATTAATCGGTCTACGATGCAGAACTCATAACCTGGATAAATAAAGATTTGCGTATCACCAGTCCATGCTGCGATTTTTCCGCCATGCGCTTGAGCTGCACTTTCTAAAGCACGTGTTGCAGTTGTACCGACAGCAATCACTTTATTACCGCGTGCTTTAGTTGCCAAAATTAAATCAATAGTTTCTTGAGGAACATCACACCATTCACTGTGCATGACATGATTCGTAATGTCATCAGTACGTACAGGCATAAAAGTACCTGCACCGACGTGAAGAGTCACAAACGTTTTCTTAACGCCTTTTTGATCTAACTCTGCTAACAACTCTTCGTCAAAATGCAAGCTTGCTGTTGGGGCAGCCACACTGGCAATTTTTTCTGGATTATGGAAAACCGTTTGATAGCGTTCAGTGTCAATTTCTTCTGCTTCACGATTGAAGTAAGGCGGAATAGGTAACTGACCATATTGCTCAAGTACTGGCAAAATTGGTTGTGAAAACTCAACGACAAATAAGTTTTCGTGACGGCCACGCACAATCACGGGAATATTGTCCGCACCAACAAAAAGCTCAGCCCCTGCTTTAGGTGAATTGCTCGCTTTAATATGGCAATACGCTGTGGTGTGGTTCAGCATACGCTCAACCAAAATTTCAATAGCACCACCTGTAGCACGTTTCCCTTTAAGTCGAGCTTTCATGACTTTAGTATCGTTGAGTACCAATAAATCACCTTCTTCGAACAGATCAATAATATCTGTGAACATATGATCGTGATATTGGCCCTTAGCATCTAAATGCAATAAACGCGAAGCACTACGTGTTTCGAGTGGGTAACGGGCAATAAGTTCATCGGGTAGTTCAAAGGAAAAGTCAGACAGTTGCATATTCAGGAAAAACACCGCAAAAATTGCGCCTAGTATAAACTTTTTCGCTTTTTAATGGCTGTGCTTCTGGCCTAAATCATGAAAAATGTTTAAATGATCTAAAAGTGAACGATAATATTCACTTAGGGTTTGACAAGTTTTGCAAACGCGCTAATATACGCAACACAAACATACTTCCTCTCCCGAGGTGGTGAAATTGGTAGACGCGGCGGACTCAAAATCCGCTGTCAGAGATGACGTGTCGGTTCGAGTCCGACCCTCGGGACCAAGATTCAGAATCTTTTGATTCTACGAAAACCCCTAAACTAACGGTTTAGGGGTTTTTTGTTGGATATAAAAAGTTCCTAGACTTTAAAAAATTGTGAACTACTTACTTTGGTTCCGAGGGTCGGGATCAAATCGTTTATAAATTTAGAGCTATTAAAGGTCTTTTAATTTTTCAATTTAAGAAGACTTTATTTAAATATGAAATGCATTTGATAAAAGCAAAATTTGAGTCGAAGTTAAGGTTTCATATTTATAAGATGATTTAAGTTAATTTTTATCTCTTTTTTAGCTAATTTTGACTTCCTATTTCTTATTACTTACAACTCTTTCTTCCAAAAAAATTGTTGTATTTTTCTAAAGCATACCCACTTTATGTATCTGAAAACCTTTAATTGAAACTTCACATTTCTATTTCGAAAAGAAAGTTGCTCTTTTAATGTACTGTGTTAAAGTTTGTAGTAGATCATAATGATTATAAGTACATTCTTCAAAAGAGCGGTTCCGACCAACAATGACAAAATCTGTGAGGCGGGCATGACACAGCGATTAGAACTACATCAGGTAGAGCAGTTAACAGCTTGTAAAATATCACTATTACTTGGATTAAATGCCGAGCAGAATTATATTGAGCAATTTTTCCGGTTTAGTCTTCGCCTGTTGAAGTGTCAAAAAGCTTTGCTTACTTTTAATCAGGAACCTTATTTTTGGCATCATTGCCCGGATGGCATGACTGCAATTTCCTTTAAACCTTCAAGACACCTAAAACAATGTTTTGCTAAACAACAGGTGATTCATCACAATCATCCTTCTTATCAAAATTTAATCAACTATTTAAAAGAGCTAAATATTGAATGTGGGCGTGCCTTAGCTGTCCATTTGGTGCAGCCTGACCAGACATCTATGGGATTTGCAGTTTTCTTCGATGACGATGAAAATTGTTTTGAAGATGATCAAATTCAGTTGCTTCTCGATTACTGTTCTAGTTTTATGCAACAAGTCGAGTTGAAGTTTAATTATGAAGAATTAAATGAACTCTATGAGCAGCAAGTCGCGCTGAACTCGAGTAAAACAAAGTTCTTTTCCATTATTTCACATGACTTGCGGGCACCATTTCATGGCTTGTTAGGTTTCTCCGAAGTGTTAGCTAAAGAACGTGAAACACTGGATGAGTCGAGTATTCAAAACATTGCCGATTATTTATACGACACTTCTCAATCGACCTATAACTTACTTGAAAGTTTGCTGACATGGGCAATGGCCGAAGGTGGTCGCTTTGTTTATCACCCAATTAATTTTAAGCTTAGACAAGTGAGCAATATTGTTTGTGATGTGCTGCATACTTTGGCTTTAAAGAAAAATATTGAATTGGTAAATGCGGTTTCCGAAGATTTAAAAATCTATGCCGATATCAATATGATGACTTCCGTGATCCAAAACTTGGTGTCAAATGCATTGAAATTTACCGATGTTGACGGCTCAGGAAAAGTATTCATTGAAGCGAAGCAGGTGGGTACAAATGTCGAAATCACTGTACGTGATACAGGGCTTGGCATGACTGAACAGCAAATGGCAAATTTATTCCATCCGCGTATTACAGCAAGCTTTAAAGGTACCGCTGGGGAAAAAGGTGCGGGTTTAGGTTTGAGCTTATGTAAGCGTTTTGTCGAGATTAATCAGGGGAAAATTAGTGTAACTTCCCAAAAAGGAGTGGGAACGACATTTAAAGTTTTATTACCCTCTGCTCAAGAAGTCCCTGAACATCATGTAGAACAACAAAATACATCTGAAGCAAAATTGGTTTAATCCCTTTTCCTACTACTACTTGAACTGCTATAACTAAAAAGAGAGTCTGAGGAAAAGAGCTTTTTTATATGAATGCGGAGCAGTTACAAAAAACATTGCGTGCCAGCCAATATGCTGAACAAGTTTTAGGGTTACATCAGGCTGTTTTAGAAAAAGATTATCAAATAGATCAATTTGCTGCACCGCTCTCAACAGAACAAATTTACCAACTTGTAGACACCACCCTTGACGGAATTGGCGATGAAATAACGTGGATGCGTGCGCTTCGTATACTGCGCAGTCGTTTAATGTTTCGCTGGATCTGGCAAGATGCCAATCAACTGACGGATGTCGTTACACTTACTCGTGAACTTTCAGACTTTGCCGATGCAAGTATTTGTGCCGCAAAGGCTTTTGCTCGTGTTGCATTGGTTGCTAAACACGGCGAACCATTAAGTTATTCAGGCAAAGTTCAAGATTTGATTGTGGTTGCCATGGGTAAGCTTGGGGCACAGGAATTAAATCTATCAAGTGATATCGACCTGATTTTTGCCTTTGATGAGCAAGGCGAAACTAACGGTCGTAAATGTATTGATGTACAGCAGTTTTGTATTTTGTGGGGACAAAAACTTATTTATTTACTTGAACATATCACCGCCGATGGTTTTGTGTTTCGAGTAGACATGCGCTTACGGCCTTGGGGCGATGGCTCAGCATTAGCGATTAGTCATGCAGCTTTAGAAAAATATTTAAGTCAGCATGGCCGTGAATGGGAACGTTACGCATGGATTAAGGCACGCGTAGTTACTGGGGGTAAAGAAGGGCAAGACTTATTAGAAATGACACGTCCTTTTGTATTCCGTCGTTATGTCGATTACACCGCTTTTGCTGCTATGCGCGATATGAAAGCGATGATTGAGCGCGAAGTATTACGTCGGCATATTGAAGATGACATTAAGCTCGGGGCAGGCGGTATACGCGAAATTGAGTTTATTGTTCAGGTGTTCCAGCTTATTTACGGCGGTTCTAAACGTGAGCTGCAAGACCGTCAATGTTTAGTCAGTCTTGAGCATATTGGTGAGGCAGGCTTGTTAGAAAAACAGGCCGTACTAGAGCTTGAAGATGCTTACCTATTTTTGCGCCGTGTTGAACATGCAATTCAAGCCTTGAATGATCAGCAAACGCAACTATTACCAGAAGAAGCAGATTTACGACAACGCATTATAGATACCTTGGGTTTTACGAGTTGGAATGAATTTATTGATGTTCTTAACGAGAAACGCCAAAAAGTAAAAGTCCAGTTTAAGCAGCTCATTGAAGACACAAGTTCCAATGCAGCTACCGAGAACTTTGGACAGTTAGAGCAGCAGCTAGATGAAGTGTTAGATGATAATGCAAAAAATCTAATTCATGAGTTCTGGCATGGTCATGCACTTAAAAAACTTCCTTCCAATGCGGTGCAGCGTTTAAAAACGTTTTGGCCCCATTTAATTGAAGCCATTTTACAGTCTGAACAACCACAAACTGCATTATTACGTTTAATGCCACTGATTGAATCAGTCATGCGTCGAACCGTCTATTTGGTAATGCTGATTGAAAGTAAAGGGGCATTACAACGCTTAGTAAAAATGGCGACAGTGAGCCCGTGGATTTGTGAAGAGTTAACGCAATATCCGGTATTGCTGGATGAGTTCTTGTCGATGGACTTTGAATTACCAAAACGTAAGGACTTGGAAGACTCATTACGTCAGCAATTACTTCGTATCGAAATTGATCAGGTTGAAGATCAAATGCGGGTACTTCGCCTGTTTAAAAAGAGTAATGTGTTAACGGTCGCTGCAAGTGATGTGTTAGCTGAAAGCCCTCTTATGAAGGTATCTGATGCTTTGACAGATATTGCAGAAGTCAGTGTTAATGCAACTCTTAATTTAGCTTATCAGACCGTAGCAAAGCGTCATGGTTACCCAAAAGATGTCGAGGGAAAACGTTGTTCACTCGATTATAAAGCTTTTGCTGTCATTGGTTATGGCAAGGTGGGTGGCATTGAACTGGGCTATGGTTCGGACTTAGATCTGGTCTTTATTCACTATCTAGATGAACAAGCCGACACGGATGGTACTAAGTCAATAACTGGTTTTGAGTTTGCTATGCGTGTCGCTCAAAAGTTTATGTCTTTAATGACCACTCAAACGCTTGATGGCCGCGTTTATGAAATTGATACACGTTTAAGACCTTCAGGTGAGGCTGGTTTATTAGTGACAAGCCTGAAAGCCTATGAGCATTATCAGTTGAAAAGTGCATGGCTTTGGGAGCATCAGGCATTAGTTCGTGCCCGTTCTATTGCAGGTGATGAAGCGCTTTGCCAAAAATTTGAAATATTTCGCCGCGAGATATTGACTCAATCTAGAGATGAGGCTTATGTTCGTGAGGAAGTGCTGAAAATGCGTCAGAAAATGAAAGACCACTTAGGTTCATCTTCTGAACAAAAAAAACATGGTATTTTTCATTTAAAACAGGACGCAGGTGGTATCGTAGATATCGAATTTATGGCACAGTATGCTGTACTTGCATGGAGCGGGACGAAACCCGATCTCGCCCATTATTCTGATAATGTAAGAATATTAGAAGATGCTGCTAAAGCAGACTGCTTATCCAGTGAAGATGCCACAGCATTAATTCGAGCCTATCTTAGTGAACGTGCCGAAAGCCACCGCTTAGCCCTTGCGAATCAATCCATGCAAGTAAGCGCAGCGGATTGGCGTAGTACCCGTGCGGTCGTTTGCAATTTATGGCAAAGATTAATAGACCCAACCGCCTCGGTTGAGTTGGATAGTGAATGATTTTATAACAATTTGGAGTGTTCCATGAATTTGGCTGATCGTGATGGTTTTATTTGGCAAGATGGACAATTAATTGATTGGCGTGATGCAAAGATTCACGTTTTAACCCATACTTTACACTACAGTATGGGCGTATTTGAGGGTGTTCGTGCTTATGAAACTCCTAAAGGTACTGCAATTTTCCGTCTTCAAGACCACACAAAACGTTTGTTAAATTCAGCAAAAATTTATCAAATGAAAGTGCCATATGATCAAGCAGCGCTTGAACAAGCACAAATCGATGTTGTTCGTGAAAATAAATTAGCTTCTTGCTATTTACGTCCACTGATCTGGATCGGTTCAGAGAAACTTGGTATTGCAGCAACAAATAACACTATTCATGCCGCTGTTGCAGCATGGGCATGGGGTGCATATCTTGGTGATGAAGCAATGGCGAAAGGTATTCGCGTTAAAACTTCATCATTTACTCACCATCATCCAAACGTGACCATGTGTAAAGCAAAAGCATCTGGTAACTACACGTTGTCAATTCTTGCTCACCAAGAAGTTGCACATTCGGGTTACGATGAAGCAATGCTTATGGACCCACAAGGTTATGTATGCCAAGGTTCTGGTGAAAACGTATTCTTGATTAAAGATGGTGTTTTACACACTCCAGATATTGCGGGTGGCGCACTTGACGGTATTACACGCCAAACAGTGATGACGATTGCTAAAGATCTTGGTTATGAAGTTGTTGAGCGTCGTATTACGCGTGACGAATTCTATATTGCCGATGAAGCATTCTTCACAGGTACTGCTGCTGAAGTAACACCAATTCGTGAATACGATGACCGTCAAATCGGTGCGGGTTGCCGTGGCCCAATTACCACTGAAATCCAAAAGACTTTCTTTGATGCAGTTCAAGGTAAAAATCCAAAATATGAACACTGGTTAACTTACGTAAAATAAGTTAATCCGTTAACATGAAAAGGCGAACGTTGGTTTCGCCTTTTTATTTTTGGGTTAGGGAGCTTTTATGCATATTGTCTATGTCTCTGATGGTAAAGCAGGGCATCGCTCACAAGCTTTAGGCTTGTTTCAGGCGATGCAAAGACAGCAGGCAAATGCAACTTTTGAAGAAGTCTCTATTAATGACTTGCCTGTTATGTCCTTAATCAAAGCGCTTTTTTCTTCAAAAAAATCTCTATTTCAACAGGCGCCCAATTTTATATTTGGTGTTGGAAGTCATACGCATTTTCGTGTCTGGTTGCTCGGTAAAATTTTCAAAAAGGCTAAGACCATTATTTTAATGAAGCCAAATTTACCGACGGTTTGGTTTAATTATGCTGTGATTCCAGAGCACGACGGTATTCCTGCGAATAATCGAGTGATTGTTACGCGTGGGGCATTAAATCCCATTCGTAATGAAAAACGCCATCAAGCTTCTAGAATTTTAATTGCATTAGGTGGTTCATCAAAACGGCATCAATGGAACCAAGAAAAAGTATTATTAAGCGTGCAAAAGATTGTTGAGAATAATCCGGATGCCGAAATCATTCTAACGACTTCACGTCGAACACCAGCAGAGTTTATTGATATTTTAAGACAGCAAAGTTTTGCCCAGCATTTACAAATATTTCCGGTTGAGCAAACACCTCAAGGCTGGATTTTTGAAGAGATGCAAAAAGCAGAAGCTGTATGGGTAACAGAAGATAGTGTTTCTATGGTTTTTGAAGCACTTACTGCGGGTTGTCGCGTAGGGGTCATAGCAATCGATCGGTTGAAAGACGATAGAATTACGCACTCGATTGATAAAATGATAGAATCACAACTAATTTCACAGAATACTTGTGTCGTACAGTTGCCACAACCTTATGCTTTTAAAGAAGCAGACCGTGTGGCAACATATCTTTTAGCGAAATAATGAGTTTGGCATTGTGTTTTATATCCTGATTTTACTGGTCTTGCTTATTGTGTTATTTAGCTATAAGTATGCGTGGTGGAAGCCAGCAGTGGATTGGAATCGACCACGTGTATTGATGTATCACATGGTACGAGACCATATTAATGGTGCCAAATTTAATAAGCTTCGGGTCAAGCCCGCTGAGTTTGAAAAGCAAGTTGCCTGGATGAAAGCGCAAGGCTTCCATTTTGTAACGATGCAGGAATTGCAAGAGAACTGGGGAAAGCACCCAGCCAAAACAGTTGCCATTACCTTTGATGATGGTTATTTAGACAACTTACAAAATGCTTATCCCATTTTAGAAAAATATCAGGCCAAGGCAACCATATATGTGGTGGTTGATCGTCATGATCGTGATTGGTCAACCTATAAAAAAGAACATCATAATAGTGGTGAACTCATGCGTGAGGGTAAGTTGAATGATGCTCAAGTCAAGCAACTGGCAGATAGCGAACTGATTGAAATTGGTTCACATACGTTAACGCATGCTAATTTAAACAAACTGGATGATACGGATTGTTTAAAAGAACTATCAGATTCAAAGCAGTGGCTTGAACAACTGATAGAAAAACCAGTAACCAGTTTTGCTTATCCATTTGGTATTTACTCAGACCGAGATGTTAAACTGGCAAAACAGTCAGGGTATAGCAATGCAGTGACCACAATGGAAGGCATTGATGATGAACAGCCAGACTTTATGCAACTACAACGTATTAAGATCAGCGGAAAAGATTCATTATTCGCCGTCAAACTTCGTTTAAAACTTGGTACGCGTGAGGGCTAATCATGAAAATTACGCTTGTGATGGCAAGTGATGAGGAAGGTGGCCTAGAAAAGCATGTACTTGAGCTGGCTGCTGGTTTATCACAAGCACATGAAGTTTCTTTAATTGCACATCAGAAATATCAAAGTCAGGTGGAAAGTTCGGTAAACTTTGTTGCTTTTGATATGAGTGGCAGTCGTTATAACCCGTGGACGAAATATCTGCTTAAAAAAACAATATTGGGGACAGAACCACAAGTGCTACATGCTCATGCTTCTAAAACGGCCAAACTGTTGCAAGGCATGATTGTAGGTTTTGATTTCCCTTGTGTGGTGACTATCCATGGTGCAAAGAAAAAGATTGATTCTTACTTGGCATTTGATCATATCATTTGTGTGAGTAAGCGACTCGCGCAGATTGTGGGGCAGCCGGAAAAACTCAGTGTGGTCTATAATGGTATTTCTTTGAATATGCCTGCTCAATCATTTGTAAAAAATAGAAAATTTATTGCCATTGGGCGTTTAAATGAAGTGAAAGGTTTCGATCTTTTACTGGCTGCTTGGCGGAACATTTCACACCAATTAACTATTGTTGGTGATGGTGAAGAACGAGAAAAGTTAGAGCAATTGATTCAAGAGTACCAATTAGCTGATCGGGTTCACTTGTATGGGTATAGCGACAATATTCACCCATTGATTACAGACCATGAGGCTTTGATTGTGTCTTCCTTGCGTGAAGGGGGGCCGTATACACTTGCTGAAAGTTTATTGCTTCAACGTCCTGTGTTAGGAACTGATGTCGGAATGATGGCTGAGTTTATTCCTGTTGAGTTTCTATGTGAACCAAATAATATTGAAGCATTGCAACAAGTGATTCAAAACTATTTGGATGTGGTAGTCCCTGAAGCAAGTTTTAAAAAGGCTTATGCTCTGGCACAGGAACAACTGACTTTTACAAAAATGATTGATCATACGGTCCAAGTCTATCAATCATTACTATAAAATTCATACCATTTATTTAGGTTTTTCAAGATATATCAACTAAAAAATATCTTGAATGTAATAATATGTTTTTTTTAATTATAAATTGTTGTTGTAATTATATAAGAGGATTTGTAAATGTTATTGTTAAATTTTCTAAGAAGTTGTGAAAATTAATATTCTCTTAAGAGTTTAGTATTAACATAAATAAAATAATCTAAATGTAACTGAAAATTTCTTAAAAGGTTTCATCTTTTTTAGAACCTTGAGATAAGTTTTAATTTTGAATTTTAAGGATCTAGCTTGAAAACGCAGCAGCTTTCTTCCTCAAAACAAGTAATTTTAGCCCTGACAGATGATAAGGCTGGTCATGAAACACAGACCCAAGGAATTATTCAACTTCTAAATCAAAATCAAGAATATAAAGTTGAGTGGATTCATTTGGAACAACCCAATCACTGGTTGTATCGTCTGCTTCGCTGGCTATTAAATTTTCACATTGATATTAATTGGTTACGTTATTTTGTGTCTGATGAGATGCTTCAACGTTTAGATGATTTGCCTGTCGCGTATATTATTTCCTCAGGAGGTAATACTTTAATACCAAATGTTCTATTAAAAAAGTACTTTTTGATTAGAAAATATAATGTAAAAAATATTGTGGCAAGTTCATTGAGAGGAATCTCACCAAAAAAATTTGATGTGATTTTTACAGTACGTGAGCAACAAGCATCATTAGAGCATTATTTATATTACCCTATTGCACCGAATAAAATGACTAGCCTTCAGCTAACTCAAGATCAAGCAAGGAAGAATCTGGAAATCAGTTCTCATGAACAAGTAATTACAGTACTCATTGGTGCTGATAGTGAAAAAGTAGGAATTTGTTCGCCATTACAGTGGGCAAAGTTACTACAAAATATTCGTTTACAATTCCCAGAGTCCCGACTACTTCTAACCACTTCAAGAAGGACATCAATGAAATTTGAAACTGAGTTGAGGAACTATTGTGAAAAAATGGAGATTTTTAAAGCACAAGATAAAATGACATGGGTAGCTAAAGGGCAAGCGTGTGATATTAAAAACTATATTAAGGCTGCAAACTGGGTGGTATGTAGTCAGGATTCTACCTCAATGATGGCTGAAATCATGATGGCTGAAAAGCCTCTTATAGTTGTATATAATCAGACTGAAATGAAGGATCCATTAATTGATTCACAGTTATCAATGCTTGAAGAAAAAGGATGGTTATTTAAACTGGATATCGAACATTTATCAGAAATCAATCAATATCTTGACCATTACCATCAAGTGGTTCATAGCCATAATTTATATAAAGCCTTAAATAATCACTTAGCTAGTGAAAAATTATAAAATACTTACTAATTTTTCTGATGATAAAATTCAAAATGATTGGTTATTTATTGTTTACTATAGTTAAATAACCAAACAATTTTTTCTTTAAACTTGTTTGTAATTAATAAGCATAATAAATTTCTTAAAAAATGGTTGGATAGCCATTGGCATGTATGCAGAGCTAATAAATTTAGTGCTAACCTCATGAATATTAAACATTTTGCAGAACATAATGCGATGATGGCCTTGATTTAATTTATCTTTTACCCCCATAGATCGACACAGCATGATATGCATTGGATGTGCAAAATTATATCCATCAGTTTGAAATGATTGAAGAAGTTTTTTATATCGCTCATTACGTTTTTCTTCGCTTAAGCGCCAACGCGGATTAGTCCAGTTATAAGCTGTTTCTGGTGTTTTGATATTTCTTTCTAAATGATTTTCCGTGATATCTGTAAGTAGGATCCGGTAAGATTCACTACTAAAGTTTTGGCGGCGTGAACGAATTCTTTTGATAAATGAACCAAAAAAGTTGAAAATAAATCCTTCAGACTGGAAAAAAAAGCGGGTAGCGATAAATTTTTTATCGAGTATATCTGGACCTTTTAAATAAATAATTGTGTCTTTATTTTGTGTTTGTGTGCATGCCAGTAAAACAACTACATCACAGTCGATAGAGGCAAATGGTAAATTGAACTCTTGTTGAGGAAGAGGTGCGAGACTTTCTCTATGTACATGATATATCTCAGAAGATTGTCCTAACGATGTGTACATAGATCCTCACAAATATAATATGGAATAATATAGCATTTATGTTTTTCACAATAATGTAACATATGCCTCTTTTGTGGCTTATAATAACCTCATTCAATCTCTTTGGGAAATTCCGATGACTCAACTACGTTATATTGCTTTAGGAGGGTGTAATACAATCGGAGAAGTTAACAATATTGGGGCTGCCTATCCTGAGCGAGTTGCTCAAGCAAAAGGGTGGCAATTGAAAAATTATGGTTACACCATGTGTAGTACTCGTGAAGGGGTGCAATTTTTTAATCATAAAGCGGATGTACGAACTGCGGATATTATTAGTATCCAATATGGAGGGGTTGATAGTTGGTTAACGTTTAAAGGTTCTCCTTTTGTTTTATACTACCCAGATAGTCCATGGCGTAAATTCTTGCGTAAACTTGTTAAAAAGTTAAAAAAATATGCACGTAAATTTCATTGGCATCGATTGGTTGGTACAGAGAATGTTGTCCCTTTAGAAGAATATATGGCAAATATTCGATATATCATTGAACATAGTCAAGCTAAATATATTTTGTTAATTGATACTTATCCGAATTTAGATAAAAGTCGTGAACCTAGAATTCGTGAATATAATCAGGCTTTAAAAGCCTTATCTGATGGTAAGCGTGTTTTATATGTTCCAAATTATGAGCGTTTGAGTTTAGATGAAACTAGAAATTATGACGATCAAACCCATTTATCGGCAGTGGGCCAACAGGTTGTTGCAGATGCCATTATTGAAGTTATAGATAAACTCAGTGCTAATGGTAGGCTGGAAACAGGTAAGTAAGAGTTGTAATAAAGTATTATCACTATTCACTCACTAAGTCTATTGTTTAAACTAAACATAGTGAATACTTTTAATTTTTAGTACCATCACAAATTGAAAGGCGAGCTTATTCTCTCTTTAACATGTTTGTCTTTTAAATTTAGGCAAAAATTTATGAAAATTATTAATACTGTTTATGGTGATGCAACAGGCGGTCGTTGGCAAGCCATGTTGAATATAGCTGATACATTAGAGCTTAATGGTCATCAGGTTGTTCTGCTGCGTGGTGTTGAAAATGAACACCTCAGTAGTGGGTCACGTCCAATTCATGTCATTCCTAATACCGGTTTTTATAGTATTAATGCTGCTCTAAAAGTTAGAAAATTTTTGAAAGAACAACAACCAGATGTAATTATTGCCCATAGTGGAAAGGCTGTTTGGCTATTTAAAAATGCTCAGATCGGCATGTCAAAAAAGATACCTGTTATTGCTGTGAATCATAGCCATAATGTAAAAAGGACGATCAGAGCTGATGCATTCATTCATATCACACCTCATATTCAAGAGCTGGTGAAATCTCTATTAACAGAAAAGCAAAAATCAATAAAAATGCATCGTGTAATTTCTAATCTGATGCATCTGCCGGAGGAGCCCGCACTTCCTCAACCTTTTAGGAACCCGGTTACTATAGCAATGCTAACCCGTATGATACCAAATAAGGGTGTCCATGTCCTAATTGAAGCTATTCATTTATTGAATCAAAAGAATATTCAGGTTAAAGCAATACTTGCTGGTGATGGAGAAAATAAAGCCGAGTATGAAAAAATGGTTCAGGATTTTGGTATTGAACATTTAGTTCAATTTCCTGGATGGGTAAATGCGCAGCAAAAAATTGAGATTTACCATACAGCAGATATTATGGCTATTCCTTCTCTAAATGATATTCAGCCACTTGGAATACTTGATGCTTTTGGTTGGGGAAAGGTTGTCTTGAGTAGTGATCATGTTGGCCCTTTACAAGTATGTAAGCATCGAGAAAATGCTTGGGTTGCCAAAGTGGGCGATGCTCAGGATTTGGCAAATGGCATTGAATATTTAATCAAAAACCCAGATCTTGCATTACAGCTCGCGCAGCAAGCCAAGAAAGAAGCATTAGAAAAGTATTGCTTTGAACAAATAGCAAAAGAGCATAATGACTTTATCCATGACGTTTATCATTACTATAACTAGTTGATTAGATGAATTAACTATTTTTAGAAAGATATTATAGTGAGTGCAAAAAATCTTAAATGAAGATATTTAATCAATTCAGAAGGGGAGACCGCGTAATATCCATTAATATTAGCAAACTTACTCTGCAGGTTTTCTGTAGGTGGCTGTTATCGGTATACCCCATTGTATAAAAGTAAGTATATAAAAAATGGAATGAGTTAAGCTAATTATGAGCTAATAATTTTTTATCTGTTAATTGAAATGGTAACTATGTTGATTTTAAAGAATCAAGTAAAAATAATTAAGATTTTTACTAGATATGAGTATATTAAATGCAGCCTTTAGTTTCGGTAATTATACCTTGTTATAATCATCGCCAGTATATTCTTGATAGTATCAAGTCTGTTATAAATCAAACTTATAAAGCTATTGAACTCATCGTTATTGATGATGGTTCAAAAGATGGTTCATTTGAGGAAATAAAAAAAATAGAGTCAGAATGTCGAGGAAGATTTAAACGGTTCGAATGTTACACACGTGAAAATAAAGGTCTGAGTGCGACACTAAATGAAGCAATACAATGGTGTCAGGGAAAATATGTATCTCTGATTGCGTCAGATGACATAATGTTCCCTGAGAAAACATTCAGACAAGTCGAATACCTTGAAAATACTCCTGTTATTGGGGTATTTAGTGCAGTAGCAATTATTGATGCGAGTGGAAATGCAGTTACTACGAGGATCTCTAATAAGACATCATTTTCATTTGAAGATATTATTCTAAATAAGCATGATTTGCCCGCATGTACACAAATGCTTCGTTTGAGTACTTTAAAAGATGTAAATGGGTATGATAAAAGTATAAAAGTTGAAGATTGGTACTTGTGGTTAAAGCTAACAAAGAATGGTGAAAGACTCGACTATATACCAGAAGTCTTTTGTGGTTACAGAGTACATGACTCTAACTTTTCTCATAATCATTTAGCAATGTATAATGATATGAAAAAAATTATACAAGACTATAAATTTCATTTTTTATATCCTCTGGCTGAATATAAAATTAATAGACAAATAACAAAAGCGCTTTTTAAAATAAATAAATCTTTTTCTGGATATTTATGGCTAAGAGTAAGTAACTGGTTTAGATATTATTTATTGAAGTTGAAAATCTGGAAATGAAGAAAATACTTTTTATTGTTGATAACTTAGGTAAGGGTGGTGCTCAAAGCATTACAAGTGCTCTCGCAAACTTTTTAAGCCGCTCTTCATTAATTAAAGTCACAGTTTGTGCACTTGATAATACGAATCAGGAATGTCATCTTGAACCATCAGTTGAACTTATTAGTTTAAATATTCGCCATGATTTTTCTTATGGTAAATTGTGGAAAAGGAAAAATTTAACAAAAGCTGAACAGGTTATGGTTGAAGAAAAAATTAATAAGAGGAATTATAATTTAATTATTTTAGGATTTCACAATGGATATTATCTTTATGACTATCTTAGACAAAAAGATAAAATCTGGTTTTGGGTACATGGGGAGATATTAGAGAGAAGAGCTTTTAAGGATATTTGGGGGCAGTTGCGTAGTTATTTACGTTACGAACGTCATAAAATTTATTTTAAACAATTACTTAAGGGGAAAAGAATTGTTATTGTCAGTAAGCATCTCGAAGAAGCATATAAAAAGATCTTAGAATCATCAGAGTTTGTAACAATTCCAAATGGTATTGAATTACCAGAAAACACAAACCGTTTTAATTCAAAAAAGTGGGATGCTTTATTTTTAGGGCGTTTAGTGAATCTTAAGCAGGTTGATCATACTATTAAGGCGTTCAATAAAGCAAACGTGAGCGGAAAACTTGGAATATTAGGTGATGGTCCTGAAATTTTACCTTTAAAAAATTTAGTGAATAAATTAAATCTACAAAATCGTGTAGATTTCCTTGGTTGGTCCAGTAGTCCGCAAGATTTTATATGTCAATCTCGGTGTGTGGTTATGAGCTCATCAAGTGAGGGAAGCCCGATATCTTTATTACAAGCTTTGAGTTTGGATGTACCAATAGTAAGTTATAACTCAAGTAGTAGCATCGCATTACTCTTTGATAATCCGATTATGAACCGCTATCTAATTCCAAAAAATGACATAGAGAAGTTAGCCATTGCTTTAAAAGAATGTATTAATCATCCTTATGACATACCAAAAGAAGTCAAAAGTATTATAGATATGGAAACAATGGCTAAGTCTTTCATAAACTTGATTCAAGATTAAGTTTATGAATTTTATTTTTGGTCCGCATTACCTTTGAGCACCATATAAATCAGTGCAACAAAGATAAGTAATGCTCCGATTAAACTACTTACACAGAAATAAAGAATACGTTGGTTCGTCGTGAGGTTAAATAATTCATTCGCAAGGATGTAGCGCATGAAAAACCATTGTGCGAGGGAGAATACAATCACGACTAAAGCATGTCGACGTACATCTGGGCGCATAGCCATAAAGCTGACCTCTAAATTAAAAGCACCTTATTATGCCACTGACCAGCATATTCGCAAAGCATAGCTTAGGTAAGTCGAATATATATCTTATTTCTTAATAAAAAACCCTGCAATTGCAGGGTTTTTTATTAAAGAGCAATTAAGCTTCTTTCTTTTGTTGTTCACGTAAGCGGATGCCCAAGTCACGAAGCTGGTTTGCTTCAACAGGAGCCGGTGCTTGAGTAAGTGGACATTCAGCAGTTTTCGTTTTAGGGAACGCAATAACATCACGAATTGAAGTCGCGCCAGTCATAAGCATTACTAAACGGTCAAGACCAAATGCCAAACCACCGTGAGGAGGTGCACCGTAACGAAGCGCATTGAGTAAGAAGCTGAATTTTTCTTCTGCTTCTTCATCAGAAATACCAAGCGCTTCAAAAATCGCTTTTTGCATTTCTAATGTGTAAATACGAAGTGAACCACCACCAACTTCAGTACCGTTCAATACCATGTCGTAAGCAACAGAAAGTGCTTCGCCTGGATTGCTCTTCACATCTTCTACGCTAGATTTAGGTAATGTGAATGGATGGTGAACAGAAGTCCATTTGCCATCGTCAGTTTCTTCAAACATTGGGAAGTCAACAACCCAAAGTGGAGCCCACTCACAAGTCGCAAGGTTCAAGTCATGACCGATTTTGACACGAAGCGCACCCATTGCATCATTTACAATTTTAGCTTTGTCCGCACCAAAGAATACGATATCGCCATTTTCAGCGCCAACACGTTCAAGCAATTGCATTACGATTGGTTCGATGAATTTAACGATAGGAGATTGAAGACCTTCAATTCCTTTTTCGATTTCATTGACTTTAATGTATGCTAAGCCTTTTGCACCGTAGATACCGACAAATTTAGTGTATTCGTCAATCTGACTACGTGTTAATGAACCTGCACCCGGTACACGAAGTGCTGCAATACGGCCTTTAGGGTCTTTAGCTGGACCTGCAAATACTTTGAACTCAACTTCTTGCATTAAGTCTGCAACATCAACGAGTTTTAACGGAATACGCAAGTCTGGTTTGTCAGATGCATAATCACGCATTGCTTCGCTGTATGGCATACGGCGGAATTTTTCAAATTTTACGCCAAGCAAGTCGTTAAATAATTTAACAGTCATACCTTCCATCAAATCCATAATGTCATCGTCGTTTAAGAACGATGTTTCAATGTCGATTTGAGTGAATTCAGGCTGACGGTCAGCACGTAAGTCTTCATCACGGAAACATTTCGCGATTTGGTAGTAGCGATCAATACCACCAACCATCAACAATTGTTTGAACAATTGTGGTGATTGTGGAAGTGCATAGAAGCTACCATTTTGTACACGGCTTGGTACTAAATAGTCACGCGCACCTTCAGGGGTTGCACGAGTTAAAATCGGAGTTTCAACGTCTAAGAAACCATGGTCGTCTAAATAGTTACGAATCAAGTTGGTTACTTTAGAACGGAAGCGTAAACGCTCTAACATTTCTGGACGACGGATGTCCAAGAAACGATATTTTAAACGGTGTTCTTCAGACACGTTAATTGTGTCGTCATTTAATGGGAATGGTGGAGTTTCAGATGCAGCAAGAACTTCGATTTCTTTGCCTAAAACTTCGATTTGACCACTCACCATATTTGGGTTTTCAGTACCTTCATAACGGCGACGAACACGACCTGTAATTTTTAATACATATTCAGAACGTGCTTTATCTGCAGTTGCAAATGCTTCTGGAGTATCTGGGTCAATAACCACTTGAACGAGACCATCACGGTCACGCATATCAAGGAAAATAACACCGCCATGGTCACGGCGACGATGTACCCAACCGCATAATGTAACGGTCTGGTCGATTTGGGCTTCAGTTAAAGAGCCACAGTAATGAGTTCGCATCATGATGAAGATTATCCAAACTATATTGGCTGAAAAGACGGATGCGTAAACCGCGCACCATCAAAAAAATAAGTTTTCGATTATGCCCTGTTGAATGGCATGCCACAAGAACTAGATCAAAAAACAGCTATAATTTAGCTAAAAATGAGCAATTTGGCAGCAAGTTTAGCTATTTAGCCCATTCTTTGTTGTCCATCTAAAAATAAGAATAATAGACATCCCAAACTAAACGTACTTAACCAACCTTGCATAAACTCATTAATAGAGCGGCCAGTAAAATAATAGGTATCAGAATGCCAAACCTCATGGGGAATATAACGGGCATAGTCCCAAAATGAAAATAAGCCTAAAAGTGTAGATAAAGCAAATAAAGACCAAGCAAAAATTTTAATTTTATAATTTACTTTCCAATGCTGTTTATGGCGCTGATAGTAATGAATACTCATCCAGCCTAAAAAAGGTAATGCCAGAGCAGAAGAACCGAGTTGAAGAAGGCGATGCAATGGATAAGGACGGCCAAACAAGTGAACAGTTTGCGATAAAAAGTCTTGAAATATAAAAGTTCTAAAGTCTGAGTGGGTAAGCCCATCCCAAATGAGATGTGTTGCTATACCAATGAGTAGAGCAATTATAATTCCAATAAAAAAGCTAAAAAAATGTCTAAAAGAATCTAGTTTTAAATCGTGTTGGATACCAAAAAAACGGTAAACCACAGGTCGGTAAAGTAAATACCAAATGACACAGAATAATAACCCTAATGCAAGGTTTGGGTAGAAAAGCCCCTTCCATTGATGAGTCAGCATACCTGATTGCATTGTAAATAAGCGGTAAAGATCGGGCGTCATACTGCCAATTGCTAAGGCGGCAATGGGTAACGTGTTTCGGCTCAATTTAGCAAGTGGAGGGGCGATAACGGCATGAGAGATGGTAAAAGGCATTATAAAACAGGAATTACTCACATCATTTAATTGGCCAGTCTAACGAATCATCTGATTAGAAATGTTTTTTATTGCAAAACAACTGAAATGTTATAATATAACAAAACAAAAGGCGTAGCGATCAGAGAATCACCTCATGTTGTTCTATAAAAATATTTTGACCATATCCATTTTGGCTGCCATATCCATACCTGTATTTGCAGCAGAAAGTGAAAATGTTGAAAAGCTAGAAACTATCCGAATTAAGGCTCACCCACTTGAGCAAACGTCACAAGATTTTGCTGTTGCAGATACTGTGGTTGATCAAAAGCATTTGACTGAAGGGGCCGCCACTATTGGGGATGCGCTCAATAGTGAGGTGGGGATTTATGCGAATCAGTTTGGGGCTGGTTCAAGTCGCCCGGTGATTCGTGGCCAAGATGGGCCACGTGTTAAAGTTCTTCAAAATTCATCTGAAAATGTGGATGTCTCAACTTTGTCTCCTGATCATGCTGTAACAGTAGATCCAGTTCTCGCAAAACAAGTTGAAGTGATTCGTGGTCCCTCTACTTTATTGTTTGGTGCGGGAACTGTTGGTGGTTTAGTCAACGTTATTGATAACAAGATCCCTACACAAATGCCTGAAAATGGTTATGAAGGACAAGTTGGCTTACGTTACAACACTGGAAGTGATGAAAAGCTGGCGAGTGCTGGGGTAACTGTAGGGTTGGGAAGCCAAGTTGCATTACGTGTTGAGGGGTTAACACGTGATGCGAATAACTATATTGCACCAAACTATATTCATGAAGGTGAAAAAGAGCGCCGTGTAGACAATACCTTTGCACAAGGTGATTCAGTGAATGTGGGGTTGTCTTGGATTTATGATCGCGGTTATACGGGTATTTCGTATAGTAACCGTCGAGACCAGTATGGTTTACCGGGGCATAGCCATGAATATGAAACCTGTAGCGCTCATTTAACAGGTAGACCACATTTACATTGTGATGCTCATGAGCATGATCATGAAGAGGGTGAAGAGGCTCATGCCCATGAAGAACATGAGCATGAACATGGCGGTCCATGGATTGACTTAAAGTCTGAGCGTTATGATTTTAAAACCGAGTTAAACGATCCATTTGCAGGCTTCCAAAAGTTACGTGCCCAAGCGAGCTATACAGATTATCAGCATGATGAGATTGAAGAAGGGGCAATCGCAACTCGATTCCAAAACAAAGGTTATGATGGGCGTATTGAGTTAGTCCATAACCCTATTGCTGATTGGGAAGGGGTAATTGGTACCCAGTTAGGCCAACAAAAACTAAATTTAACTGGTGAAGAAGCATTTATGGCACCAACCACTACCAAAAAGTGGAGTATTTTTGCTTTAGAACATAAACAATGGAAAGGTGTTCATTTTGAACTTTCTGCTCGTGCAGATCAGCAAGAAATCGATGTAGATGATAACTCTAAACAAGATTTTGACGGTTCTGCTTTTTCCTATGCAGGCGCTGCTAACTGGGAGTTTGCGCCAAATTATAAGCTTTCATTTGTAGCATCACACCAAGAGCGTCTGCCTCTTGCTCAAGAGTTGTATGCAAATGGTGCCCATTTTGCGACCAATACTTATGAGTTAGGAAATGATCAACTCAGTAAGGAAAAATCAAATAATGTTGAGTTAGGTTTGCATTTTGATCATGACAAACTTGATTACCATCTTCATGTTTACCATAACTGGTTTGATGACTACATCTATGCGCAAACCCTTGACCGTTATAAAGACTTCCGTTTAGTTCAATACACTCAAGATAAAGCTCGTTTCTATGGTGCAGAGGGTGAAATTGGTTATCAAATTACGCCAATGTACAAGATCAGTGCTTTTGGCGATTACGTGCGCGGTAAGATTGATGCCGAGGGCAATGCTCCACGTATTCCGGCTGGGCGTTTAGGTACTAAAGTTGATGCAGATTTTGGTGACGGTTTTAGTGGTTCTGCTGAGTACTATCATGTCTTTAATCAAGATAAGATTGCGGCTTATGAAACCGAAACAGAAGGCTACAACATGCTCAATTTAGGGGTAGCATACTCTGGACAATATGGTGCAAAAACAGATTATCGCGTTTATTTAAAAGCGAATAACTTGTTAGATGACACGGTTTATCAACATGCGTCGTTCTTATCAAATATCCCGCAAGTTGGACGTAACTTTACCGTCGGTGTAGATTTTAGTTTCTAAAGCTTCAACACGAAACTAAACTTGAAAAATCAAGCCAAAAGACCTAATTTGAAACCATCAAGTTAGGTCTTTTTTATGCGTATTTTTCAGCGAATTCATCAAAAGTTAAATTGGTCAGGACGTCGTTATATGGCGGTCATACTTTGCGTTGTTGCTATTGCATATCTTGCATCGGCAATTTATCACACAGTGAAACCATTGCCGCAAGGAATTAACTTTAGTGGCAAGCTCAGACATGCCGATGTTAAATTTTTAGCCGATAAAACGTATATTGATGCGAACGGGCAACAACAGGTTGATCAGCACATCTTTGATGAAATCTTGAAAATGATTGATGAGGCAAAAACCACAATTGTGGTGGATATGTTCTTATTTAATTCAGAAGTAGGCGATTCAAAACTAAAGCAACGACCATTGATGCAAGAGCTCACTGATGCATTAGTGAGTAAAAAAAGACAAAACCCTCAAATTCAGGTTGTTATGATTACCGACCCGATTAATTCGGTATATGGTGGACTAAGCCCTGAACACTACCGTCAATTACGCCAAGCTGGTGTTGATGTCATCGAAACGAATCTGGCACCTTTACGTGCTTCTAACCCATTCTGGTCAGGGTTTTGGTACATCTGTTGCCAAAATATTGGCAATAATCCAGAGAAAGGCTGGTTACCCAACCCATTTGGCGATGAAAAAATTACGCTACGTAGTTATTTGAACTTATTTAACTTTAAAGCAAACCATCGTAAAACTGTTGTCGTTGATACCGATGCGGGTTGGAAGTCATTGGTGACCTCAGCAAATCCGCATGATGGTAGTTCGCGCCATTCTAATGTGGCATTGGTGGTAAATGGAGCCACAGCTGCTGATGTACTTCAAACCGAAGCTGCTGTTGCGCAAATGTCAGGAAGTAGTTCACCATCACTTATTTTAGGCGATTTTGAAAAAGACGTTAGCAAGCCTCAAATTCAAGTGCTAACTGAAGGGGCAATCTATGAAGCTGTATTAAAATTAATTAATACGGCTAAACCTAAAGAACATCTTGATTTAAGTATGTTCTATTTGTCTGAACGTAAGATTATTAAAGCTCTAAAAAGTGCCCAAGAACGTGGCGTTATTGTTCGTGTTTTACTCGATCCAAATAAAGATGCGTTTGGTAGACAAAAGAATGGTATCCCAAACCGTCAGGTAGCGTCAGAGTTACATGCTGCTGGCATTCCAATTCGTTGGTGTGATACTCATGGCGAGCAGAACCATAGCAAAATGATCTTGAAATATAATGCTCAACAAGCTGAGTTAATTGTAGGATCTGCCAATTTTACAGCCCGTAATTTAAAAAATTATAACCTTGAAACGGATATGTTGGTTGTAGGCAAAGTTCAAGATCAAGTCTTTAAAGACGCTCAGAATTACTTCAATACCTCTTGGTCAAACCTACAAGGTAGACAGATGAGCGTGGACTATGCGAAGTATGCCGATGAGTCTAAAGTGAAGTATTGGATTTATCGTTTTATGGAATGGTCAGGTTTATCGACTTTTTAATTACTATCTTGAAGTTTTCCAAAAAAATGGCTTGTGCTTAGAGTCATCCACAACCTGAGCGAGGGAAAGCAAACATCGTTTGCTTCGAGCGCAAGACAAACAAAGTGCGTAGTTCAAACACAAGCATAGCTTTCGCCTTGCGGTACGGCAAAGATTATTAATCTTTGCTATCTGTACCTCAGGTTTTGTGGATGACAAATGCTTTTGGTTACTTTGGGCGAAACCAAAGTAACGAATTAGCTACTACAAATAGAAATTAAAGCGGTAAGACCCCGTCGTGCTAATTAAAAATAGAGAATAAAACTTTGAATATTTTAAGGCGCTGGCGGAATCAACTGATCCAACGCTTTATCATCTAACTTTTCTATTTCACTCAAATCCGTCTTAATTTTCCACTGCGACTCATCATCTACAGGATTCGGCAAACGCGCTTCAAGCCAATCACAAACCACATCTGGAGAAAACTCAGGGTGATTACACTGAATAACCCATGATAAAAAATCTTTTGCTTCACCATTCATGTAAGGTGGTGGAGACACAGGAAAGAATAAAGTAGGTAAACGTTCATTCGTCGACAGGTAATTTAAAACATGACCTAGTTCTTGAACGGTTTGCCATGCGAGAGGGTGTTGTACATCAATACTGAACTTAAACCACCAAGCGTGTTCGCCATCTGCTCCATGAGCCATGATACGGGCTTCTTGTACACTTGGAACTTTGCAGAAAAATTGATGAAGACGTTCAAAACTGATTTCAGACACAGCAATTGACCTAGCTTGAAAAATGCTAATGGTAGCACAGATACAGATTCTTCATATTTTCTTTATAGTCATTACAAACAATATCAATCAAAGCCATTTTATTCATGGTTTCTCCTTGACTCTCTCTTAATCTAGCTTCAGATCAAGATAAAAAGGAATACTCCATGAAAAAGCCTATTGTTCTCGTACTTTCAACATTAATGTTGGGTATGTCGGCAACTGCGATGGCCGATTCAAATCATCGTTGGGATAACTATCACGGTAAAGACCATAATCGCTATGAACAGCGTCATGATTATCGTTATGACCACCGCAATGATCATAGAGCTCCTGTTTGGTCACATTCTGAGCGTGGCAACCATTATGGCCGATATGTAGCCTTTAAGCGCGGTGATCGTATTCCTGTGGAATACCGTAATAGCCATTATTATGTTTCAGATTGGCATGCACATCGCTTATATGCACCACCACGTGGATACCACTGGGTGAAAACTCCTAACCAATACTTATTGGTTGACTCGAAACATCACATTTATCGAGTTCGTTAAATGTAAAATAAAAAATGGCCAGCTTAGGGCCATTTTTTTATGCCAACTCGTCATCTTGCGGTTGGGGTGTTTTTAAAGAAGTAGACGTTTTTGAATGTTTTTCTTTCATAACAGATGGGTAGTGCCAAGAAGCAAAACGGACAACTAAAATAGATAAGGCTAAAATAAGAATTGAGCCAGTAATAATGACTTGATCAAGGTCAGCTTTATGGTCATGTTGGATATCAGAAATCAGTAAACGTGTTAGGGCTGTAATGGCGACATAAATAAGAAAACGTACAGGCATATGATTGGTTTTAAAGTAAATTCCAACCATTGCCCCAAGTTCTAGGTAAATAAATAACAATAAGATGTCATCGATTGATGCATATTTTTTGACGGTCAGAATTTCAAAAACGGTATGAGCAGCAGACCAAGCAATCATACAGCCTATAATAAATAAGGCTAAATAATGAAAAGCCTCAACAGCATAATGTCCAAACCGATCAAGGGTTCTTTCAAACTTTTTGGGATCAGGCATAGTAAAATCTTTTTTGATATGAGAATGTTTAGAAATTAAACAAATTTTGTGCCAATGGAAATAGTAAATACAAAATAAAAAACGCCTGATTATTCAGGCGTTTTTATAAAAAATTTAATTACGCTTGGTTTGTAAAGTAATCTTCACTAAAGCCCATAATTAAGTCTGAACCTGCTTTGATTTTAGCAATACGTGCATCAATATCTGGCAAGATACGTTCAACAAAGTATTGAGCCAATGCAAGTTTGTTCTGATAGAAATCACCAGACTTATCTTTAGCAGCGGCAGCAATTTTTGCAAACATATAAGAGAAGCTGAGTAGACCCACTGCATGTAAATAATCAACCGCAGCTGAGTTCGGGAACTCTACGTTCTCTGCAGCTTGCTCAATAATAAACTGAGTGATTGCTTCGATTTCAGTTGCAGCATCTAAAGTTGCATCTTTAATGAAGTTCAAGTCAGTGTCTAGGTCATTTGCAAAGTCACGGATTTCAGTGATGTATTCAGCAATGAATGCACCGCCACATTTAATGGTTTTACGACCAATTAAATCTTGAGATTGAACGCCGTTGGTTCCTTCGTAGATTTGAGCAATACGAAGGTCACGAATACATTGTTCCATACCCCATTCACGAATATAACCGTGACCACCAAATACCATTTGAGCATCTAAAGTTGCTTGGAATGCTGTATCTGTGAGGTAAGCTTTTGCAATTGGAGTTAAAAGCGCAACACGGTCATTGGCTTTTTTCACGGCTTCTGCATCAGTTGAGAATTTAGTGATATCGAGCTGCTGGCCTACATAAACTGCAAAGGCACGAGAAGCTTCGTTGTTTGCACGTACATTTAACAACATACGACGTACATCGCCGTGGACTAAAATGCTATCAGCGGGTTTGCTTGGTGACTGAACACCAGCTGCACTACGACCTTGTAAACGGTCAGTCGCGTATTGAGCAGCATTTTGATAAGCAAATTCAGAAGCACCTAAACCTTGAATACCCATTGATAAACGTTCGTAGTTCATCATAACGAACATGGCAGCAAGGCCTTCGTTTTCTTTACCAACGAGGTAACCTTTCGCACCGTCAAAGTTCATCACACAAGTTGCAGATGCTTTGATCCCCATCTTATGTTCAATAGAGCCTGGACCAACATGGTTACGGTCACCTAAAGAACCGTCTTCATTTACAAGGTATTTCGGTACAATAAATAGCGAGATACCACGTGAACCAGCAGGAGCATCTGGAGTTTTAGCAAGTACCAAGTGAATGATGTTTTCTGCTAAATCATTGTCACCGCCAGTGATGAAGATTTTAGTACCTGTAATGTTATAAGTACCATCTTCATTGCGCTCGGCTTTAGTTTTGATAATACCTAAGTCAGTACCGGCATGTGGTTCAGTCAAACACATGGTACCTGACCATTCACCTGAATAAATCTTAGGTAAATACGTTTCTTTTTGCTCTTGAGATGCATAGCTACTTAAAGCCATACCTGCGCCTACTGAAAGAAGTGGGTAGAGCATGAAAGATGGGTTTGTCGCGAATAACATTTCATCGGCAAGAACGGTAAGCATTTTTGGCATGCCTTGACCGCCCCATTCTTCATCTGCACCTAAGCCAATCCAACCACCTTCTGCATATTGACGAAATGCATCTTTAAAGCCAGCAGGAGTAAAGACTTCGCCGTTTTCGTAGCGAGCGCCTTCTTCATCACCAGTACGGTTTAATGGATGAGTCACGTTCTGAGCAAATTTAGCCATTTCTTCTAAAATTGCTTCAGCTGTTGCAGCATCTACATGAGCGAGTTTCTCATTAGCCTGCCAAAATTGTTCTGCTTTAAATACATCATTTAAGATGAATTTCATATCAGCTAAAGGAGCATTGTAAATTGGCATAATCGTTCACCTTTTTTGTGCACATCGGCCTGTGCTAGATATCCTGTAAAACGAAATGGATATTGAATTTAAAATCTAAATTTATCATTGATTTTATAAAAAAAGGACCGTCAAAACTGAGCAGTCCTTTTTTGGTTTTTAACATTGCATATCGCAACTAACTATGATTAGAAAGCGAAATGTTCAGCATCTAATGCCATCAATGGGTCTAAACCACCTGCGATAACGTCTACATGAGAGCGTACACGCGGTAAAATTTTCTTGAAGTAGAAGCGAGCAGTAGTTACTTTCGCATTGTAGAAATCAACATCGGTTGTACCCGCAGCTAATTTCTCTTGTGCTACAAGCGCCATACGAGCCCATAGATAAGCTAAAGTAACGTAACCAGAGAAGTAGAGGTAATCTACAGCCGCTGCACCCACTTCATCCGGATTTTGCATTGCACGCATACCGATTTGCATAGTGAGGTCGCCCCATTCTTTGTTCAGCGCAGCAAGTGGCTCAACAAATTCTTTCATGGCAGCATTATCTTTGTTTGCTTCTACAAACTTGTGAACAATCTTAGTGAAATCACGAAGCATAGCACCTTGAGTTTGTAAAACTTTACGGCCTAACAAATCAAGTGCCTGAATTTCAGTTGTACCTTCATACAAACAAGCAATACGTGTATCACGTACGATTTGCTCCATGCCATGCTCAGAAATGAAACCATGACCACCGAACACTTGAACACCGTGCTTAGCAGATTCAGAACCTGTTTCAGTTAAGAATGCTTTTGCAATTGGAGTCAATAAAGACAAGATGTTGTCAGCAAACTTACGCTCTTCTTCAGTTTCGCCTTTTTCAACGATATCTGCATATTGAGCAAGTAAGTACACAAGTGCACGACCACCTTCAGCAAACGCTTTTTGAGTTAAAAGCATGTTACGAACGGCAGGGTGAACGATAATTGGATCTGCTTCTTTTTCTGGAGCTTTAGGACCAGAAAGTGAACGCATAGCTAAACGTTCTTTCGCGTAAGTTAAAGCACCTTGGAAAGAAGACTCAGATGCAGATAAACCTTGAACCGCAGTACCAATACGTGCTGTGTTCATGAAGGTGAACATACAGTTCAAACCACGGTTTTCAGGGCCAATTAAATAACCTTTTGCTTGGTCAAAGTTAATGACACAAGTCGCGTTACCGTGAATACCCATTTTGTGTTCAATTGAACCACAACGTACGGCATTACGTTCGCCTAGAGTTCCGTCTGCATTGACATTGAACTTAGGAACGATGAATAACGAAATCCCTTTAGTCCCTTTTGGTGCGCCTGGTAGACGAGCAAGAACGATATGGATAATGTTTTCAGCCATGTCGTGTTCACCAGCAGAGATAAAGATTTTCTCGCCAGAGATTGCATAGCTACCATCTGCATTTGGTTCTGCTTTAGTACGGATAATACCTAAGTCTGAACCTGCATGAGATTCAGTTAAACACATGGTACCTGTCCAAACACCTGAAACAAGGTTTGGTAAGTAAGTATTTTTTTGCTCTTCAGAACCGTGATGTTCTAATGTACGTACTGCGCCGTGAGACAAACCAGGGTACATACCCCATGCCCAGTTAGAGCTACCTACCATTTCTGAAATTGCGATACCTAAAGAGTTAGGTAAGCCTTGACCACCGTATTGTTCTTCTGCTGATAAAGACGGGAAGCCAAGTTCGATGTATTTTTGATAAGCTTCTTTAAAGCCTGTTGGTGTAGTTACAACACCATCATTCCAAGTACAACCTTCACGGTCGCCAACTTGGTTTAAAGGAGAAAGTTCATTTTCACAGAAGTCTGCCGCAGCTTCTAAATATTGATCAACCAATTCACGGCTTACGTTACCTTGAAAGTCAGGTAATTTTGCATAGTGTTCTTCAGCATTTAATAATTCATGCAAAACGAATTGCATATCACGTAAGGGCGCTTTGTATTGTGGCATATCGGGTTCCTCAATACTGGTGAAACCAGAGTTATAATCCTAATCTACGATAATGTGCCATAAGGCACCTTGAACTATTACATCGTGCAACAACTTGCATAACTGTACAAGCACCTCGGGGCCTTTACTTTGTGACTGCAAAGTCAAGAAAAAAATACTTGAACTATGTAAGTGCTTTGAGTGTAAACACTTTTGATGAAGTTTAGATGAGACAAATAGTCAAAATCGTAAATAGTTATGTATAAACAAAAGGCGCCTTCTGGCGCCTTTTGTTTTACTGTTTTTAGAATTATTTTGCTTAAGATGCTACTGGAGCAGGGGCATTGACTGGTGGTTGAGGACGTTTTGGCTCAAAGCGGAGGTTACATGTACCTTCAAGTGTTTTATCTCCAACTTGAACATTGACAGTTTGTCCAACAGCTTTACCTTCACATGCTTTTTGAATTTGCTCAAAACGAGCTTTACGCTCTGCACGGTGTTGTTCCCATGCTGCTTTTTGTTCAGGCGTAAATTCACGGTGTTTCATACGATGGTGGTGACCATCACGTGGGCCATCTTGCATCATGCCATGTTCTGGCTTAGGTGGTTGAGTTGTTGATTGACAAGCAGCCAAACTACCCATAGTTACAATTGCTGCACTGAATAATGCAATTTTAGCCGTCATTTTCATGGTTAAAACCCTTTAATGTTTGTTTTAAGATGACTTAAAGATTAGATAATAAAGATGAAGAAACAATGGAGAGTTTTTCTTTTCGTTGTTGGTTACAATGCAAAATATAGAGTAAAAATGAGAGAGTGCTTTTGAACGTTCTACGTGTTCCCATAGCCTTGCGGTTATTTTTAACGGTCTTGCTTACCACGCTGTTAATTGCAACTGCGAGTTTGAGTGTACTGCACTGGACGATGCAAAAGAACTTTGCCAAATATGTAGCCGATGTTGAAATGCAAAAGCTAGATCGGCTCATTACTAATCTGGGAAATGTATATACCGTTTATCATGATTGGGGGAATGCGATTCAGGCGCAAATCTTACAAATTGAAGGAACGGCAGCACCAGATGATTATGACCGTCTTTCCCAGTGGTGGTTACGCCGTCAATATGATATTGCCATTCAGCAGCATTCTTTCGATGAACACACTCTCATTAATATTTCTCCAGATGCGGGAACGGTAAATAAGAACTCTATTTTTAGTGATGAAGAACTACGTACGCTTGAGCAAAACTTACCTTCGGAATATCAACCGTTTGAAGGTTTAAGATTCCCGCTAAGTGCAAACCAGTTTCGTCCAAGCGATGATAAAAACAAATCAAAAAAAGGAAGCCTCAAAGACATTGAGACGCAAAATGGTAAGAAGCGTTTTATTGCTTTACCAGACCGGCTGGGCTTAAGTTCTCGTTTATCTTTATATGATGCCAAACACCAGTTCGTAGTGGGTGAACCGCCGTCTTCGGATCAGATGTCTTATCGCCCAATTATGGTTAATAGTCAGGTCGTAGGTTATTTAGGTCTAAAACCAGTTTTAGATAAAGAAGATGCATTAAGTATTAATTTCTTCAGTAATCAAAAGCGCTATTTACTTTTAATTTATGCCTTAACATTACTGTCGAGTTTAGTTGCAGCACTTTTAATGGCAACTTATTTTAAAAAGCCAATTCAGCGTCTATTAAATGCAACAAATGAGTTAACAAAAGGTAATTATCAACACCAAGTTGTGATTAAACGAAATGATGAGTTAGGTGATTTATCTACTCAATTAAATCATTTAGCTGAAATTTTACATCAGCATGAAGAATCACGACGTCAATGGGTTGCAGATACCTCTCATGAATTGAAAACTCCATTGGCTGTTTTGCAAGCGCAGATTGAAGCGATGCAAGACGGTATCCGAAAGGCAACACCTGAACATCTTGATGCCATGATGCGACAAGTTTCGAGTTTAAAGAAATTGACACAAGATTTGGCAGACTTGGCTCAGGCTGATGCTCAACAACTTAAATGTTATTTGAGTTCGGTTAATCCTTGGGAAGTTATACTGCAAGAAGTCGAAAATTTCAGACCTAAACTCGAACAAGCAGGGTTAGAAATTGAGGTGGAAGGTGAAGGTGCTTCTTTATTGTTAGACCGCGATCGATTTAAACAAATTATTGTTAATTTGATTGGTAATAGTATTCGCTATACCGAAACAGGTGGAAAGATTCATATTCATACAAGTCAAACGCCTCAGGAGTGGACTTTATATGTTGATGACAGTCCATTTGGTTTAAGTGATGAGCAATTATCACGTTTAGGTGAACGTTTTTATCGTGTCGATGATTCGCGTACGCGTAGTACAGGTGGAACAGGACTAGGCTTAGCTTTATCTTGTAAAATTGCGCAGGCGCTTGGTGGTACACTCAGTTTTGAACACTCACCATTAGGTGGTTTACGTTGTGTACTGACCTTTAAAAAGCAGAGTTAAATAAAAGGAAAAATGGCCCATGAAACATATTATGTTGGTTGAGGATGAAGTCGAGTTAGCGCATCTGGTGCGTGATTATCTTGAGGCTGCTGGATTCGAAGTAAGCATGTTTCATGATGGTCAGGATGCTTACACGAGCTTTCAACAACGTAAACCTAATTTAATGATTCTGGACTTAATGGTTCCAAGAATGGATGGTTTAACGATTTGCCGTAAGGTACGTGAACAGTCAGATTTACCGATTATTATGGTGACGGCACGTACCGAAGAAATTGATCGTGTCTTGGGTCTAAACATGGGGGCAGATGATTATGTGTGCAAACCTTTTAGTCCAAAAGAACTGGTTGCTCGTGTGCAGGCCGTTTTACGCCGTTTAGAACGTAAGGCTGAGCCAGAGCAAAATGATTCTTTCCGTATTGATAAAGCACAGCAAAGAATTTGGTATCAACAAAAATCTTTAAGTTTAACGCCAACAGAATTTCGCCTACTTGAGTTATTTTTAGAACATGTGGGGCAAGTTTATTCACGTGCACAATTATTAGATCATATTAATCCGGATAGCTTTGATGTTGCCGACCGAGTTATTGATAGCCATATTAAAAACTTGCGTCGAAAAATCACGGAAGTGGCCGAAACTGGTAACCGTCATGAGTGGATTCAAGCTGTTTATGGAGTAGGTTACCGCTTCGAATATCCAGAAGAATAATTGCTTAGAAAAGTTATGCTGTGGATAACCACAATGTTATCCACAGAAAATGTGGATAAAAAATTAAGAAGAACAGCTCACCGCTACATCAGGTACATCGCTTGGTAACGGACCTAAATCTTCCGGTTTTTCCAAATCTGGTTGTCTTGTATAGGGATGGTTGAGTAGCTTAAATAAGCGGTCAACCTCACTAAAATCATCTCGCTCCGCTGCCTCAATAGCTCGCTGTGCCATATGGTTACGTAAGATATAAATTGGATTTACCTGCTGCATGTTTGCATCAAGCTCATCAATATCTTGATATTCACGGATGTTTTGATACTGCGTAAGGAATGCATCAAATTGTCGAATATCAAGGCAGTCATCACGTAAAGCTTTGTATTCTTTATTTTGAAGGCGAATGAAGCTTTGGGTGTAATCGAGCTGCTCCGCTTGCAGAATACGCAAAAAGCTTAAGCCGCATTCAGTACTGTCTTTATGAAAATGAGGAAGCCCCATTTTTTGACATAACCCAGTGGTGTAATGCTCAATAAAAGTCGGCTCAAATTCTTCTAGGCAAGCGGCCAGCGCTTCTTTGAACTGCTCTTTATGCTCAGGTTCGGCAAGTGGAATGAGATTATTTAACCAAGTCCATAAGTTCCAGTGCGCAATACTAGGTTGGTTTTGATAGGTGTAACGCCCTTGGTAATCGGAATGGTTGTTAATCCAATTTGGTCGGAAACGTTCCATAAAACCGTATGGACCAAAATCGAGTGTAGAACCCGTAATATTTAAGTTATCGGTATTCATCACACCATGAGCAAAACCGACCAACTGCCATTTGGCGATCATAATGGCTGTATTTCTAATCACAGCTTTAGCAAAAGCTAAAATAGGTTGCTCTTCTTGTTGGCATTCTGGATAGTGCCATTCAATACATTTTTGTGTGAACTCGGCCAATAGCTCAGGTGCATATTGATTGATCCATTCAAAATGGCCTAAACGAATATGACATTCAGATGTTCTAAGTAACATTGCGCCAGGTTCTAGCTTTTCACGCTGTACACCTTGAGTGGAGCTTGTAAAACCTATTGCGTGACTAGAGGCAACCCCTAAAGCATTTAAAGCATGTCCTGCTAAATATTCACGAATAACAGAGCGTAAAACTGCTCGCCCATCTCCCATACGCGAATAGGGTGTAGGGCCTGCACCTTTTAAATGTAAATCTATAGTTTGGCCTTTTTTATTAAGAATCTGCGCAATGAGTAAGCCACGTCCGTCGCCTAGTTGACCGGCCCATTGCCCAAACTGATGGCCTGCATACACCATAGCCAAAGGCGGGAATTCCGAGAAGGTACGCTGACCACTGCAAATTTCTACCCAAGCCTGTTTTTCTTCATCTGTCCATTGTAACTCTTCGGCTAAAGCTAAATTAAAGTGTCCAGCCTTTGCACCACGAAGCGGAGAAGGTTGCTGGATATGAAAAAGCTTAGGATTGAGCGATGAATAAAGCGGATTAAATTGCATAGGCTGGACTAAATATTTGAGGCAAAATTCACTATACCATAGTTAAAAACAAGCCAAAAAAATAGCACCTGCAAAGTATGGCTCTACAGGTGCTATTTCGGGATAAAGACGTATTAGTCTGGTACGACGTTTGTGTTCTTTTTAATGTTACGCATTAAAGTTTCTAAACACTCACGGTGATGACTCAAACGATGTTCAAGCAATTGGAAATCAACTTTTAACTTGTGATCCATTTTGTGAATCTTTTCAGCCATTGCTGCTTTCTTTGCTTGTAACTCTTGTTCTTTGAGTTTCGCCCAGTCATTTAAAGTATGCGTAAATGCTTCATACTCTTGAGCAATACGTTGCTTCATTTGACTAATGTCGGCATTTACATCATGACCATAAATAGCCAAGTCTTGTTCAGCATATTTAAACTTCATTGCCAATTCTGCTTTTTTAATATTAAAGCTTGGAATACGACGTAGGTTCTTTGCTAAACCGATCTTAGAGCATGTCCAAATGAGCCATTTTGTTGGATCATATTGCCACCATTTCACACCATTACGATAATCGTACTGGAAAATATGGTGATAGTTGTGGTAACCCTCGCCCCAAGTTGCAATCGCTAACCAGAAGTTATCGCGTGCTGAGTTTTCATCAGTATAAGGACGTTTACCGAACATGTGGCAAAGTGAGTTGATGAAGAATGTAACTTGATGACTAATGATTAAACGTAATAGACCACCAAGAAGTACAACACCCCATAAATCGCCAGTTGCCCAGCCAACCAAACCTAAAATACCAACGTGAACTGCTACGACCATCAAGGCATAGTATTTATGTTGGAACATCACCAGTTTGTCATTGAGTAAGTCTGGTGCATTTTTAAAATCTGGTTCAGATGGAGAATGATCGCGGATCATCCAACCCATATGGGCATACCAAAAGCCACGTTCAATTGAATATGGATCTTCATCTACATCGTCGACATGACGGTGATGGGTACGGTGACCAGATGCCCAAAACAGAATACTGTTTTGTACAGCAAATGTGCCGCCAATCATTAAAAGAATTTTAAGTGGTAACGACGCTTCATAAGCACGATGTGCCCAAAGACGATGGTAACCAGCAGTAATCCCCATGCTACTTAAAGCTAAAAGAAAAAATAAGCTTACCCATGCGCTTACACTAAAATCATAATAATACGCATAAATCGGGATTATGATTGCAGCAAGAATTGGTAAACCAATTAAGGTAATGCTAGCGGTCCAGTTAATTGGGGCCTTGAGTGGGGCGGAAGTCATATCCGGCAGCGCTCCTAGAAACCTTGTCATACAAGGTAAAAAGACAAATCGACATAGCAAAACCAATCTTCAAGATATATTGCTATTTTGCACATCATATTAGCACGTGCTTAGTGAGAATCACTAGCATTATTGTACAGATGTATTGAAAGAACCGTAACAGAATTAAACCATGCCTGACAACATTTCAGATAGGAGAAGTTGTGTAATGAAAATACAGCGATTGAGAAAAAAGAATAGCATTGATATTGCAAGGAAATTGCCATTGAAATGTCTTTTCATCGCAATCAGCCTTGTATTGGCAGCATGTCAAAGCACGCCGCAACCAAATAATCACAAAGGCCAAGTAAAACCAACACATCGTGTACAAACGCCAGTTGTGAAAAAGAAAGTGAGTCCAGATGGTGTTCAAGATATAGATTGGCAAATTACCCAGATAAATGGTCATAAGGCAAAATTCTTTAACCAGTGGCCGACTCTTTCATTGAACTCTACAGTCAAAACAGTAACTGGTCATACAGGATGTAATCGTGTTTTTGGACGATATACTTTTGATTTCAGCCAAAAGAAACTTGATATGGAAGTTAACGCAGGTCATTCGAGTTGTGATGGCGCGTTGGCTCAAGAAGCAGAATTGGTCGATTCTTTACAACGTATTAAACGCTTCCAGTTGGTAGGTAATACCTTATATCTACTTGATCAAAGCGGTCAGCGTTTGATTCAGGCCGAGAAAAAATAAAAGGTGGTCAGTACCACCTTTTTTATATTTAAAGAGCTTCAAGCATTGTGGTTGGAGTATCTGTAATTAAGCCCTGAATATCTAAATCCCGTAGTCTTTTTGCTCTTTCTACATCGTTCACTGTCCAGACACTAATGTTCAAACCAGCTTGATGCGACAATTGAATCATTTCATCTGTTGCAAGTTGATCATGCCAGCCAATATGACAGCACCCATATTGATGAGCAAGTTCAATCGCTGTTGCTCCAACCGGAAGTTCAACTAACAATCCGCGTTTAAATTGAGAGTTGATATCACGTAAAGCGGTTAGAATTTGAAGATCAAAACTTGTGATGGTCACGACTTTCTCGAAACCTTGTAACTCAGTCTCAAGCTTTTGAATTAACTTTTCTGCTAATGCCATATCTCTTACAGCTTTAACTTCAACTTCAATATGATCAAAGTTATCAAGTAAATTTAAAACGCCTGTAAGAGTAGGGGTTGGTTCAGAGGTTGGCCAGTTAGGCCAATTTTGACGATGATCAAATGATAATGCTTGAGCCAAAGTTGATAGCTCTACAATTTGGTCGACACCTGCCGTGCGCAAAAAATTATCATCATGAATGACGACCAACTCTTGATCTTGCAGCTGACGAATATCAAATTCGACACCACGAATACCTAAATTTTTAATGTGCTGAAAACCACCTAATGTATTTTCAGGAGCTTCTCGGCGTGCACCACGATGACCAATAATGCGCATAGATTTCTATTGTCCGTTCTTTTTGATAATGATCTCTTTAAACATAGAGATCATTCTTAACTTAATCTATTTTTAAATCATCTCATTAATATTTTTTTGCCAAAGGACTTCTTGTCCACCTTCAGCACGCTGTAAAGCACGCGATGCGACAAATAACCAGTCAGATAGACGATTTAAAAGTTGAAGGGCAGTGGCTTGAATATTTTGATCGCGAGTTTGTACTGACATGAGCGATCGCTCTGCACGACGACAAACGGCACGGGCTTGATGGGCATAACTGCAAGATAAAGAACCAGATGGCAGAATAAATTCTTTTAGCATAGGCAAATCTTCATTCATACGGTCAATTTCTTTTTCAAGAAATTCAATACAAACCGGCTGAAGCAAATTGTAATTTGGAATACAAACCTCTCCACCTAAATCAAAAAGCCAATGTTGAATCAGACTTAAGCTTTTATCCCAATCAGCCTTATTAGTTATTTGGCTGGCTGTAATTTGTGCACGGAGCACACCAATAATGGCGTTTAGTTCATCGACATCACCAAGTGCCGCAATTCTTAGATCATCTTTAGCAACACGAGAGCCATCGCCTAAACCTGTGGTACCTGAATCGCCTGTGCGTGTATAGATTTTGCTTAAACGGTGTCCCATGATAGATATCCTGAACATAAAAAAGGGGATAATGTCGGTCAGAACATTACCCCGAAACTGGAGTTAAGAAAATATTTTTATAATCAGATTGAGAAATTAATAACGGAAAGTTACGCCAACAGAAGCTTGGCGGCCACCGTTGATATACCAGTATTCCGGAGAGAATGAAGATTGAGCATTATATGCAGTGTTATAACGTACATCACCAATATTCTGGATGTTCGTAAATAACTTTATAT
This sequence comes from Acinetobacter sp. AKBS16, assembly GCF_002899995.1. NCBI lineage: Bacteria > Pseudomonadati > Pseudomonadota > Gammaproteobacteria > Moraxellales > Moraxellaceae > Acinetobacter > Acinetobacter sp. AKBS16. The sequence goes on from NZ_POYH01000030.1 coordinate 58,610, forward strand.
TTGGATTCATATTCCAAAAAGCATTTAAATCAACAGTTGCATAGCCTGGAACTTTAACTGAGTTTTCAATATTTTGTGCGTTTGCTTTAGAGCGAGAGACTAGAGAAGCATTCACCCCATAAATACCATCATCATAGCCTGTAGTTAAAGTATATGTTTGACGGGGACGATAAGGGACATCTATGTCTTTATCTTTATCTCTAGCTTCTACATAAGCGTATTCAGCATTAACAAAGATATTATCCTTAGACCACTTTAGACCTATTTCACCACCTTTCATATCAGCTTTATTTAAGTTGATATATGTTGTTCTACCATTTATAGCACCATAACTAATTAAATTTTTAACATCTGTATAGTAGCCAGAAAGATAGGCAGAAATACCATAATTAAATTTCTGATCTATACCAATTTCATATGACTTGCTTTCTTCAGGTTTTAGATCAGGGTTACTATAAAAATCATAGCCGTAAGAGCCATATAGATGTTCAAGGGTCGGTGCTTTGAATGCAGTACCAATGTTAGTGTAGATACTTGTTAGAGGAGAGATTTGATAACGAATTGCAGCTTGTCCAACTGTATGTGTACCAAACCAATCATTATCTTCAACTCGGACACCAACCTGAGTATGAATACCATTATCGTTATATTGATGTTGTAAATAATAACCTGTAGAGCTGATATCTCTTACAGCTTCAGGAGATGAGCTAGCATCATATTTTGATCGATTGTATGTAACACCCGCTAAAATATTCTGATTTGGTACAAAATTCCATTTGGCATTTATGTCCCCTTCATCAGAGGTTGTATTAAAGTGGCTTTGATAAATTACTTGTTCGATTTTATCAAGATAGTGAGAATAACGTGCATTTAAAACTAAATCAGAAGAAGCCTTATAACTAGCCAGCCAATTTACTAGACGATTTTCAAAATTACGTTTTGCATTGTTCGTTGAATAGTTCGTAGTATAGTTATTCGTACCTTGATTTTGGTCAATTGCTAAGCTTGTGTTAATTACATCATTACTATAACCAATTTTTGCATTATATCCTTTTTGGTCAAATGCTGCTTTTTCACTTTTATCTTGTATATTGATAATACTAGTACCATCAGTTTCCATCCGTTGACCACCGATACTTGCATAAAAACCACTGTCATCTACATAATCGGCATTTACAAGTGTTTTATAAGTACGGTTTTCACCATACACACCTGTTAAACTTGCTCCAGATTTTGTTGGATTATTGGAAATTAATTGTACTACGCCACTAATAGCATCTGAACCATATTGAACAGATGCTGGGCCTTTTAAAATTTCGATTTGGTCTACATCTGATAGGTTAATAAATTCAGGTGAAACAGGGCCTAAGCCATTTTGAGTATTTAAGCGAGCGCCATTTTTTAATAATAATGTTGAGCCCGTTTGTCCACCGCGTAAAGATAGGTCTGTGAGCTGACCAACGCCACCAGATTGTTTTATATAAATAGATGCATCTTTTTGTAATACATCAGATAAATTTAAAACAGGATTTTTTTCAATTTCTTCTTTAGAGATTACTGAAATACGCGCTGGAACTTCACTTGCTTTTTCAGCACTTTTTGAAGCAGTGATAACAATTGGGTCAAGCTGAGTTGCATCTGTTGCATCTTCAGCAAAAATAACAGGTGAACACCCCATCGCAATAGCGATAGCCCCTACCAGACGAGTAGGTTGAAAAGATTTAGACATAACATGCTCCATACATTCACCCCACGTGAATGATCGGGTAGATAGATGAAACAAGTAGGTCTCCGGACTTCAGCGCCATAATTCATTTATGGACATATTCACCTTCCCACACTACTGCAGTGGTGTAAGTCGATTTCGACTTAAAAAATATGCTTTACATTGTTACCGTTGCGGGGGCAGTGCCGGACTTTCACCAGCTTCCCTAAAGCATGAATTGCTTACACTTGCTTCCATTTGAACGCAGTATAAAGTGCCGAATTACTTCGTACAATGTCATTTAAAGCAATTCCCTGAGAACTTTTACGCAAGGGGCAAAAATTGCATTACAATGGCGCTTATTTTAAGAAATGGTTGTAGTTTAAGCAGCTCATGAGCCAATCAAACCAAAAACGTACACGAGCAAAAATCTGTGGAATTACTCGCAAGCAAGATGTTCAGGCAGTAGTTGCAGCGGGAGCAGATGCGATAGGCTTTGTTTTTTTTCCGCCGAGTCCAAGAAATGTAACAGTTGAACAGGCAGAAGAATTAGCAAAACTCGTTCCGCCTTATGTACAAATGGTGGGTTTGTTTGTAAACGCGAGTGTTACTGAAATTCAGGATATACTTGATTGTGTTCCCCTAGATGTATTACAACTACATGGCGATGAAACTCCAGAACAATGTCAGGAAATAGCGCGTCATTGTAAACGTCGCTGGTATAAAGCGATTCAGGTTAAACCTGATCTGGATGTAATTGCTGAAATTCAAAAATATCAGGCAGCTGGTGCCAGTGCTGTATTGCTCGATGCGTGGCATCCTGAGCTTAAAGGGGGCACAGGACATCAGTTTGACTGGTCTAAATTCCCGAAACTTGATATTCCATTAATCTTGGCAGGTGGTTTAACCCCTGACAATGTCATTGACGCTATTCATACTACCGGTGCTTTTGCAGTAGATGTGAGCGGAGGCGTAGAGTCCGCAAAAGGTATAAAAGACCAACAACTCATTGAACGATTTATGCAAGGAGTCCAACGTGGATCAGCAAAATAATGTGATTGACTATACCCAATTCCCAGATGCAAATGGGCATTTCGGTATCCATGGCGGACGTTTTGTGTCAGAAACTTTAATGGCGGCATTAGAAGATTTGGAAAATCTCTATTCCCGCATGAAAAATGATGAACAGTTTTTGGCAGAATTCGACCGTGACCTCGCCTACTATGTAGGTCGTCCTAGTCCACTTTATTATGCTGAGCGATGGTCAAAAGAGTTAGGTGGTGCGCAAATTTACCTTAAACGTGAAGACTTGAACCATACTGGCTCACACAAGGTAAACAACACGATTGGTCAGGCGTTATTGGCAAAGCTTTCTGGTAAAAAACGTATTATTGCCGAAACTGGTGCAGGCCAGCATGGTGTAGCAACAGCAACAATTGCAGCACGTTTAGGTCTTGAATGTGTTGTTTATATGGGTGCTGAAGACGTTAAGCGTCAAGCGATGAACGTTTACCGTATGCGTTTGTTGGGTGCAACAGTTGTACCTGTGCAAAGTGGCTCTAAAACATTAAAAGATGCCATGAACGAAGCGATGCGTGACTGGGTAACCAACGTTGATACAACATATTATGTGATTGGTACAGTTGCAGGCCCGCATCCTTATCCTCAACTTGTTCGTGACTTCCAGTCAATTATTGGTCGTGAAGCGCGTAAACAGATTTTGGAACAAGCAGGTCGCTTACCAGATGCATTAGTTGCTTGTGTAGGTGGTGGTTCGAATGCAATGGGCTTGTTCTATCCGTTCTTAAACGATGCCAGTGTAAAAATGTATGGTGTTGAAGCTGCTGGTTTTGGTATTGAAACTGGTAAACACTCTGCGCCGTTAAATGCGGGCCATGTGGGTGTATTACATGGTAACCGTACTTACTTAATGAGTGATGAACAGGGCCAGATTATTGAGACACACAGTATCTCGGCGGGCCTTGATTATCCGGGTGTTGGTCCTGAACATAGCTTCTTGAAAGATATGAAACGCGTAGAATACGTTCCAATTAACGATACAGAGGCTCTTCAAGGTTTCCGTGACTTAACCAAAATCGAAGGGATTATTCCTGCGCTTGAAAGCTCGCACGCGATGGCCTATGTGTCTAAGCTTGCACCGACGATGTCTAAAGATCAGATTATTATTGCGACTGTTTCAGGCCGTGGCGATAAAGACTTAATGACAGTTGCACGCATTGATGGCGTAGAAATGGTCGAGATGTAAGAGGATACAATGCCAAGCTTGTTTATGGTGATGTTGGGCGGGCGTCATGCACGTGCTAATACAGAAGTTCATGATGTGGTCATGGCTGTAGGAGATACTTTGGAAGAAGTTTATCCTCAACTTAAACAGGCTTGGTTTGGTGAGGCTCAAGGATTACATATTGATGCTTGGGCCAAGCTCTCTGGTGTTAGCTCTCAAGGGCAAAATTATCAAATTCACTTTACAGATGCTGCTCCACAACCAGATGATTTAAAGTTATATTTAATTAATCTAGGTGGATATAATGCAAGTGAATTCGGTGAACTTCATCGTTATGAGTTTGTGGTGGCACCCAACACGGTAGTTGCCAAACAACTAGGTAAACAATTTATAGATCGGCAGTGGCAAAAAGCACATACAGACCGGGTCATTGATATTGATGACTGTTTAGCGATAGATTGCGTGGCAGGCCGTTATATTCATTTAATAAAAGGCGATTTTGCTGCAACAATTTGGGAAAATACATATTTGACTGTGGGATAGGTCATTTGAAATCTAATATTCATATGGAAGTGGGTAAATGGATTTAATTCAAGAAAATGGACAGCCTCGTTATGGGCGTTTTGAATCTGTACCGTCCACCATTCATGTCCAACGTTATATTTATAAAACTCCTTATGGCAAAGTCCTAAAAGGCTGGCGCAAACAATTAAAATATAAGAAATTTAAATTCTGTGGCATTCAACATAAACATTATAGTATTGGTCTGGCAATTGCAGATATTGGCTGGGTCGGACACAGTTTTTTCTATATCTATGACCATGAAACAGGGCAAGTCATTGAGTGGAATGCTATTCAGCCGTTAGGTCACAAGACGTATCTTGATGAACAGCCTTTGTTTAATCAAAGTTATTTTTCTAAATCGCCTTATCAGTTTGATATTCAGCATGCCAATGGTGTGCGATACATTCGGGTAACTAAATATGGGGAAATTTGTCTGAGTGCCCGTATTTTCTGCGCCGGAACAGATATTTTGAGCTTGTGTACCCCAACAGGCATCAATGGTTGGACCTATACCCAAAAGCAGACCACTTTGGCTGTAGAGGGAATGTTCATTAATAAGCAAAATCAAGTTGTACAATTTGATGAAAAGACATTTGCTTCACTTGATGATACTTGCGGATTTTTACGTCCTGAAACAGCTTGGTTCTGGCTCTCATGTAACTTCTGGGATGAACAGGGGCGTCGTATTGGGTTAAATCTGGCCTCTGGTGTTAATGAAAGCTTTGGTAATGAAAACTGCCTATGGATTAACGGAGTTTTATTTCCGCTCACAGACGTTTTATTTGAAAAAGTAAATGATGAACTTTGGCAAATTAGTTCTCTAGATCAAAAACTTAATCTACAAGTGCATATTGGGTGGTGCCGATATGAAAATATAAACTTAAGAATGATTGGCAGTCAGTTCAATCAATGGCAAGCTAAAATTAGCGGCACGATTGAGCATGAGACAACCGATATAATCAATTGCAAAGAACAATACGGTTTACTAGAGCAACATTATGCAAAATGGTAACAAGCAGGTTATAAACCTGCTTGCCAAAATGCTTCACCCGCTGCAATAGGGTCATTTGTTTTTTCCAAAGTTTCAATCCAAACGGGATACTGACGAATAACAGGATGCTGACTTGGATGAAAGTCTTTTTTAAACCAATCTAAATATTGGTTTTTCATAGCGGTTAATGTGCCATTTTTGCCAAAGAACCAAGGTAAACCTTTAAGGTTCATCAAAAGTCTTTCTCTTGGACTGAAGCCATCACATTTCAACATGATATTCGTGCGGTAGAGTGTAAAGCCAAACATAAGTACTGTTGTAAGAACCAATACAAAACGACGAGTCGACTCAGGAACTTCACCCACCTGTTTCATGACATCAAAGGCAACATCTCGGTGCTCCATCTCTTCAATGGCATGCCATGCAAACAGCGCTCGGACATAGGGGTGAGCATTTTCTAAAGTTTTTTTATTGCTATAAAAGGTTTCTGCCATTAACGCTGTTAAATGTTCCGCTGCCGCCGTCATCGCAATATTGGTGAACGTTTTGTTAGTTCAAAGCGGAAAATCTTTTTAAGGGTGGTTGTGAACTGGTCAACAGGCATGCCTTGCTCTTTCATGAGCTGATTCATTTTGTCATGTGCAATACCGTGTTGAGCTTCTTGTTTAATAAAATCCGCAACTCGTTTTTGTAGTTCAGGGTCATCAATTTTATCGCGGAACATACGCACACATTCAATGAAGTAACGCTCTCCATCTGGAAAGGTTAAGCTGAGTGCATCAAACATACGAGTTAAAAAAGGGTCATTGTTAAACCAAAAGCGAGGTGCTTCGTTTAAATGAAAATCGAGATCTTTACGAACTACTGGTTCGACCTGATAAGAAACATGTGCGTTCATCTTTTATTTCTCGCAACTATAACCTTTTCATTAGTATGTCGCGAGTGGTCGGCTTTGTTTTGACAGTTATCGCCAATTTTTATACAGTTTGCGACAAAATGGCAGTAAAAAGGACGCGCCATGCAAGAATTTACTATCTCAAATGGTTACTTCTACCTTTGGAATACGTATTTAAAAGAAAAGGGAATAGATTGGCAGACACTTAATTTAAGTGAAATTCAAACACGTCAAGTCCAAAATATTTTATCTGCTTCTATAGATGCTCAATCTTCTTTAGACCTTTTTATTGAACTTTTAGAGATAACTGAAACGCGATTACATGTGACTAATTTGGCTTTAGAGATGGCAGCCTGTATTACCCCTGCCAACTTTGGGGTCTTGGGTTATATGGCGTCCAGAAGTGATACCTTAGGTCAAGTGGTGGAGTATATTGCAAAGTTTCATCGTTTGGTCATTGATGGTGCACAGGTTGTCCCTATACAAATTGAACAGGATGCCTCCAAAATTCGCCTATATTGGCCTTTGGTCGATGACAGTAATATTCTACTGAGTGAGCTGACTTTGGCCGCAATGGTACAGCTTGCTAAACAGATCGCCCCTTTACATGAGTTTCTTTTACAGCATGTAGAGTTCGTACACCGAGCGCGTGGGGCAGTGGTTCACTATCAACGTTTCTTTCAGTGCAAATTGTCATTTGAACGGCCTTACTATGCATTAACTTTTGCAAGTGAAAGTTTAAATGTTCGCCCTCAACATGCAGACCCAACTTTAGTGCAACTTTTGGTGAAACAAGCCGAAGAAGCTTTAGTTCAGCGGAAAATACATGCCGATTTAGTTCAGCAAATACATTGGATCGTACAGGAATACTTTAAGCATAAGCAGCAAGCACCCAAAATAGAAGATATTGCCATCGAACTGAATGTTTCCGTAAGAAGCTTGCAGCGCCAATTACAGGCATTAAACACTTCATTTAAATTAATTTTAGATGCTGAGCGTATGAAACGCTGCGAGATATTGTTAAGCCAAAATGAAAGTCTGACTGCAATTGCCGACCAGTTGGGTTATTCGGATCAGTCTGCACTGGCAAGAGCATATAAAAATTTAACAGGGCAAACATTATTAACTCGAAAAAAGCAATTACAGCTCATCCAGAAAAATACAACGAAATAGAATTTTGGATGCTTTTTTGCTCAATTTGTAAATCAATAATGGCCCAAAAATAGGAAGCTTTGATCATTGAGAAAAGTTTCAAAATATTGATAAATGTACGCCATGGGTTGTATGAATCATACAATCGAATATCGCCATAACGTTAGACCTGTTCAATGAACAAAAAATAGCGTTAAAATGCGGTGTTCTTGTATTTCTACAAACAACTCCTCAATTTTAAATAATTCAAGGAAAGCACAACCCTATGTCACGTCTTGCCACCCGTTTTGAAAAGCTGCAGTCCCAACAACGTAAAGCGCTTGTATCTTATGTCATGGCGGGTGATCCACAGCCACAAGTAACGGTGCCGTTACTTCATAAAATGGTTGCGGCAGGAGTAGACGTCATTGAGCTTGGTTTACCATTTTCAGACCCGATGGCTGATGGTCCGGTAATTGCACTTGCTGCTGAACGCGCACTTGCGGCTGGGACGAACACCTTAGATGCGCTGAACATGGTAAAAGAGTTTCGTGAGCAGGATCAGGAAACACCTGTAGTTTTAATGGGTTATCTTAATCCTGTTGAAGTGATTGGTTACGAGAAGTTTGTTTCTTATGCGAAACAATGTGGTGTAGATGGCTTATTACTTGTGGACTTACCACCGGAAGAGTCAAAAGAATTTGGTGCAATCTTGAAACAACATGATATGAACCAGATTTTCTTACTTGCACCAACTTCAACTGATCAACGTATTCAACACGTAGCGAATCAGGCAAGCGGGTTTATCTACTATGTTTCACTCAAAGGTGTAACAGGTGCAGCGACTTTGGATACTTCTGAAGCGGCTGCACGTATTGAAAAAATCAAAGGTATGACTAACGTTCCAGTTGGCGTTGGTTTCGGAATTAGTGATGCTGCTTCAGCGAAAGCGATGGGTAGTGTTGCAGATGCCGTGATTGTAGGTAGTGCTTTCGTTAAATCTTTTGCAACGTTGGCAGCTGATGAAGCTGTTGAACAGACGGTGAATAAAGTCAAGGAGCTTCGAGCAGCGCTCGATGAGTTAGTATGAATCAAGAAGTGAAATCAGGGAAAGTTCTTAGCCCTTCGACGCCATGGACACAGCGTCCAGTTCCAGGTATTGAAGTTGCAGATGAGCAACAGACTCTCAAAGCAACATTTACTGAGCCAACTATTGAGTGCCCTGAATGTCATGCTTTAGTGACACGTACAGCAATATCTTTTAATGCGTATGTATGTCCACAGTGTGACGAACACTTACGAATGAAAGCTCGCGATCGCTTAAACTGGTTCTTCGACAATGTTGTGGCTGAATTAGGTCAAGAGTTTAGCGCGAAAGATCCATTAAAGTTTGTTGATAGCAAACCGTATCCAGATCGTATGCGCGAAGCGCAAACTAAAACTGGTGAAACGGAAGCTTTAATTGCCATGCAAGGTAACTTAAATGGCGTAGATATGATTGCATGTGCTTTTGAGTTCGACTTTATGGGCGGCTCAATGGGTACTGTAGTAGGTGACCGTTTTGTTAAGGCAGCTGAACTTGCAATTGAAAAACGTCAGCCATTAATCTGCTTTGCAGCTTCTGGTGGTGCACGTATGCAAGAAGGTATGTTGTCACTTATGCAAATGGCACGTACTTCTGCTGCAATTCAAAAATTAAAAGATGCAGGCTTACCTTATATCGTGGTGTTAACACATCCGGTATATGGCGGTGTAACAGCTTCTTTAGCAATGTTGGGTGATATCCATATTGCAGAACCTAAAGCAATGATTGGCTTTGCCGGTAAGCGTGTGATTGAACAAACTGTGCGTGAAACACTAGAAGAGCCGTTCCAGCGTGCAGAATATCTGCTTGATCATGGTGTGGTCGATCAGATTGTTCATCGTCATGCTTTACGTGATACTGTATCTCGTCTTGTATCAAAATTGATGAACTTACCTTGAAACAACAAGCTCCACTTTCAACAGACTCTTTAGATACATGGCTCAATTATTGGAGCCATGTTCACGTTACAGGGATCGATCTTGGTCTGGAACGTGTTATTCCCGTAGCAGAAAAATTAGGCGTGACTAAACCCAACGCCAAAGTTTTTACTGTTGCTGGAACAAATGGGAAAGGTTCAACCACAACAACGCTTGCGTCTATATTAAAAGCACAAGGGTACAAAGTTGGGTTGTATCAATCACCGCATATCTATCGTTTTAACGAGCGAGTCAAATTAGGTGGAGTTGAAGTTGATGACCAAAGCCTGATTGATGCTTTTGTACAAGTTGATCAGGCTCGTCGCGAGTGTGATTTAAGCCTATCTTTTTTTGAAGCAACCACTTTGGCTGCTTTTGTTATTTTTAAACAGCAACAATGCGATGTATGGGTTCTTGAAGTCGGTTTAGGTGGGCGTCTTGATGTTGTCAACGTCATTGACCCTGATGTCGCCGTGATTACCAATATTGGCCTCGACCATACAGATTGGTTAGGTGATACCATCGAAAAAATTGCTTTTGAAAAAGCAGGTATTATCCGACCTCATATTCCTGTCATTTTTGCAGGTGAGCAATCTTTGCCTCAAGCGATTCAAGATAAGGCAAATAGCTCACAAGCCACGCTATACGCGATTAATAGAGATTATTTTTATAAACTCGCCGATGATGGAAAACATTGGTATTTTGCAAGTGAAGGAACCACTTTAAGGTTGCCGCTAGGTACACTTGCAATCGAGAATATTGCAGGAGCAGTTGCGGCCGTATTAAATAGCGGACTTGAAATCTCACAACTAGCGCTAGAGGAGGGCATTACAAATGCCCGCTTGGCTGGACGCTTCGAAGTGCGCCAAGTTAATGGAAAAACCATTATTTTTGATGCCGGACACAATCCTCATGGTGTTGAATTTTTGTTAAAGCAATTGCGAAATTTCTTAGAATACAATAAACAGTACACAGAAGTTGTCGCAGTATTTTCAATGTTGGCAGATAAAGATATAAAATCAGTAGTCGATTTGTTGAAACCTACTGTTTTACATTGGAAAATTGCTGAGTTGAATGTGCCGCGTGCTGCACCGATTCAGCAATTGAATGACGCCCTGCAAGGCCAGACAATACAACAATTTGGCAATATCAAAGAGGCTTTTAAATCAGCGCTTGAGCAAACAAATAACAATCAGCTGATTTTAGCCTGTGGTTCGTTTCATACTTTAGAAGCGATTTGGGAGTATTTGGAAGAATGTCAATGAATAACAAACAACGCTGGATGGGTGGCGTTGTTTTATTAGGTGGTGGTGTTTTATTGGCAGCATTACTTCTAAAAGGAAATGAAGAAATAAAACAGGTAGATGTTCAACCCCAAACTTCAACATCACCGAAATTACAAGCTAAGCCAAAGCAATCAGCACAAGAAGGGCAGATGGTACAGCTACAGCCACTTGCAGTTGATGTTGAAACAGAAAAACGTCTTCTTGAAGAACAGCGCCGTTCTCGTGAAAAAGCTGTAGCAGAACAAGAGGCTCGTGCTGCCGAATTCTTGGCTATGCAACAACAGGCAGAAGCGGATGCAGCTCGTAAAGCTGCTGCTGAATATGCCGCGATTAATGCTCGCCGAGCTGCTGCACAAGAAAGTTCCGATAATATTCCTCCTGAAGTCGCGGGTAGTGAGAATAAGGCAAAAGGACAGCAAACTGATACAAAAAAGTCAGTAGATCCGGCTAAAGCGGATGCAGATAAAAAAGCTGCTGAAGCGAAACGCTTAGCTGAGGCGGATAAGAAAGCAGCAGAGGCAAAACGTCAGGCAGAAGCAGACAAGAAAGCAGCAGAGGCTAAACGCCAAGCAGAAGCAGATAAAAAAGCAGCTGAAGCTAAACGTC